>JAICUO010000433.1 GCA_025935815.1 Streptosporangiaceae bacterium | reverse complement strand
GATCTCACCGCCGCTGGCCGGGCCGCCGCTGCTGGAGCCGCCGCTGGCCGAGGCGCTGCTTGAGCTGGTGCTGGCGCCCTTGAGGCTGGAGCTGCAGGCGTCCAGCAGGCTGGCGCCACCTACCGCGGCCGCGCCGATGCCGGCCGCGCGCAAGAGGCCGCGCCGGGAGAAGTTGCTCGTCGGCGTGGGGGCACCGGACTGAGCAGTCTGGTCAGTCATGCTCTCGATCTCTCCTTATGAGGGGTCGCGCCGGGGGGAGGCGCGGAACCGCTTCCAGGGATGGCAGCCGAGTTGGCACCGGGAGCGGCGCTAGGGGAGCGCGCGGATCCCGGGGGTCGAGCGTGCCCGAGGCTAACATCACTCCGATCCCTTACGTAAAGGAACGTGGCTAGTTGCGGTGGCATGTAACTATCTGCGGGCCGTAGCGGCTACGGCGGGGAGTCCTGGGATCACAAAGACCGCCGGACGGGGTTGTTGTGGCTCAAGACAGCCGTCACTGGAGGTGACAACAGTCCGTGAGATAGGAACTGACCTGCTGATGCCGCACTTCTGCGGTAGCCGGAGGTCTGCTCCTGTTCGCTGTGCGCACGACTGTAACGATCATGCACAAAGGTGGCACAGCTGGCGGCGCGCACACCACCCGAAGCGCGTGCGTGTTATGTAACTGTTTCATGCTGTTCATGGTGGAGAGTGTTGGGTTGACGCAACGTAAGATTTCGGTGACAGGCGACCGGATGATTACCGCCAGTCCCGCTGCGTCTGGCACAATGGAGGGCCGAAGCCTGGCTGAGCGGCGCCCTCTCCTCGTCTGCCTTGCCGGGCCCCTTTGATCGGTCCGGCCGGCCTTCCCCTGCTGGCGGGTGCCCGACGCACGTACCTACCTTTCAGGGAGTAACGCAGCCGTGGCTGTCAAGATCAGGCTTAAGCGCATGGGCGCCATACGGGACCCGTACTACCGGATCGTCGTCGCCGACGCCCGCACCAAGCGGGATGGGCGCGCCATCGAGGAGATCGGCAAGTACCACCCCAAGGAGGAACCCTCGCTTATCGAGGTCAAGTCCGAACGGGTTCAGCACTGGCTGTCTGTCGGCGCGCAGCCGACCGACCAGGTGCGCCACCTGCTCACCATCACCGGTGACTGGCAGAAGTTCAAGGGCGAGGCCAGCGCGCAGAGCAACGTCAAGGTCGCCGAGACCAAGGCGGACAAGAAGGTCCGCTATGACGAGCTGGTGAAGGAGAGCCTCGCGGCCAGGGAGTCCAAGAGGGACTCCCGGCCCGCCCGGTCGTCCAGCAGGCCGAAGCGGGAAGCAGCCCCGGTCGAGGCGAGCACTGCTGAGGCGAGCACCGGGCCGGCCCCTGCCGCCGAGCCGGCTCCCGCTGCTGAGGCTCCCGCTGCTGAGGCCCCCGCTGCCAAGGAAGCCGCCACCGACGGCGGCAGCGAGGCCTGACGTGCTGGAGGAGGCCCTCGAGCACCTCGTCAGGGGGATCGTCACCCACCCGGACGATGTCCGCGTCGCTAGCCGGCTGCAGCGCCGCGGCAACGTCCTGGAGGTCCGGGTGCACCCTGACGACCTCGGAAAGGTCATCGGCAGGGGCGGGCGCACTGCTCGCGCGCTGCGGACTGTGATCGGCTCCCTCGCCGGGAACCGGCCAGTTCGCATCGACCTGCTGGAGACCGGCGAGGTCCGTTAACCCGCGAGCGGCGCGCATGCAGGTCACTGTAGGCCGGATCGGCCGCCCGCACGGGATTCGCGGGGACGTGGTAGTCGGTGTCCGGACCGACGAGCCCGCGGCGAGATTCGCCGTCGGCGCCCGGCTGGACACCGACCCGCCCGGAAAGGGCCCACTGACGGTCGCGGCCGTCCGCTGGCAGTCCGGCGAGCTCATCGTGCGGTTCAAAGGGATCAAGGACCGCACTGTGGCCGGCGAGCTTGGCGGTACCTGGCTGATCATCGACTCAGCCGGGCTGGCGCCGCTGGATGACCCCGACGAGTTCCGCGACCACGAGCTTGTCGGGCTGACCGTGCGCACCGTCGCGGGCTTGGTCGTCGGCAAGGTCACTGATGTCCGCCACCACGGCCAGGATCTGCTGGCCATCAAGCCGGCCAGTGCTAGTCCCCACCGGGCCGGCCCCGAAATCCTCGTCCCCTTCGTCAAGGCGATCGTCACCGACGTTGACATCGCCGGGGGCACCCTCGTGATCGATCCCCCGCCCGGCCTGCTCAACCTGGAGGAGGCTGAATAGTGCGCGTCGACATCATCACCATCTTCCCGGACTACTTCGGCACAACGGCCAAGGGCGCCGGCCCGCTCGGGGTATCCCTCATCGGGAAGGCGGCCGCGCGCGGCGACCTGGACTTCCGGCTGCACGACCTGCGCCGGTGGGCGACCGACGTCCATCACACCGTGGATGACACGCCGTTCGGCGGCGGCCCCGGGATGGTCATGAAGCCGGATGTGTGGGGCACCGCCCTCGATGACGTCCTCACCGGCGACGGCACAGTGACGGCCCCTTCCGCCCCTTCCGCCCCGCTGGCCCGGCTGATCGTCCCCACGCCGAGCGGGACCCCGTTTACCCAGGGTCTCGCCGCCGCCTACGCGGCCGAAAAGCGCCTGGTGTTCGCGTGCGGGCGGTATGAGGGGATCGACTCCCGCGTGGTCGCCGATGCCCGGTCAGCGATGGCCGTCGACGAGGTGAGCATCGGCGACTACGTCCTGGCCGGGGGAGAGGTAGCCGTCTGCGTCATCCTGGAGGCGGTCTGCCGGCTACTGCCCGGCGTCTTGGGCAACGAGCAATCCGCCGCCGACGATTCGTTCGGTGGCGGGACCGGGGAAGCGGGCGACCCCATGCGCGGGCTGCTGGAGGGACCGGTCTACACCAGGCCCCGGTCCTGGCGCGGCCGCGAGGTCCCCCCGGTGCTGTTGTCCGGTGACCATCAGGCGATCGCCCGCTGGCGGCGCGATGAGGCGCTGCGAAGGACCGCCGCGGTGCGCCCCGACCTGGTCAGCCAGATCATCAGCGGCACCCCTGGCGGCGCCGCGATGCTGGACGCCCGGGACCGGACAGTGCTAGCTGAGGCCGGTTTTCCGGTTGACGGCGAAAGTATGGCACACTAAAGAGCGCTGCCCGTTCGGGCGATGACTCTGCTGGGGTAGCCTTGCCCGTACTCAGGGCAGTGTTACCGGCTGGCACTGCTTACCGGTTGGCATTGCTTACTGGCTAGCAGGGTTCGTCGGTGAACAGGGCAAAACCAGGCTTAGACTCAGGGGACGCTGACGCGCGTGCCCGATCAGGACGAGGAACTTCGATGCATACCGCGATCGCCGAGATTGAGCAGGCCCAGACCCGGGACGACATTCCGGCTTTCCGCCCTGGCGACACCCTGAAGGTGCACGTCAAGGTGACTGAGGGCACCCGCTCCCGGATCCAGGTGTTCCAGGGCTTCGTCATCGGGCGCCAGGGCGGTGGCCTGCGCGAGACGTTCACCGTCCGCAAGGTCAGCTACGGCGTGGGCGTCGAGCGCACGTTCCCGGTGCACAGCCCGTCGATCGACAAGATCGAGGTCGTCACCCGGGGCCGCGTCCGCCGCGCCAAGCTGTACTACCTGCGTGACCTGCGCGGTAAGGCGGCCCGGATCAAGGAGCGCCGGGACCACACCGGCAACTGAGCGCAGGCCCCGGGAACTGCTTGCCCATGGATGTCGAGCCGGGCCAGTCGCACGCCACTGACGCGTCTTCCACCGGGTCGGCCGGAGAGCATGTGCCGGCGGACCCGGGTGCCGGTGATTCCGGCCAGCGTGCCACCAGCGAGGACCGTGTCGAGAACCCCAGTGCCGGGAACGGCACTGGCGAAAAGGGCAGCGCCAGCGCTGCCAAGGGCGGCGATGCTGACCCGGGCACTCGGGAGACGGGCACTCGTGAGACGGGCACTGCCGAGACGGGCACTGGTGAGAACGGCACCGCCGCCAGCGACACCGCCGCCAGCGACGACGGTAAGGCCGCGGGCGACAAGGGCAAGGGCAAGCGCAAGCGCTCGTTCTGGCGCGAACTGTTCGTCATCATCATCGCGGCGCTGGTGCTGACGATCTTGATCAAGGCCTTTCTGGTCCAGGTGTTCAGCATCCCGTCGGCGTCCATGCAGGACACCTTGCAGCCCGGGGACCGCATCCTGGTTAACCGGCTCGTCTACCACCTGCGCGACGTCGCTCGCGGCGACGTCGTGGTGTTCAGCGGCGACGGGTCGTGGGGTCCCGAGCCGCCGCCCGCGCCGAGCAACCCGGTCGCCCGGATCTGGGACGACATCACCGGGCTGGTCGGCGTGTCCGTCCCCGGAACCGACTACGTCAAGCGCGTCATCGGGCTGCCCGGCGACCACGTCGTCTGCTGTGACACATCGGGCCGCGTGACGGTGAACGGCGTTCCGCTGAACGAGCAGGCCTACATCTACCCCGGCGATGTCCCGTCGATGATGAAGTTCGATGTCAGAGTGCCAGCGGGGCGGCTGTTCGTGCTCGGTGACCACCGGTCGGACTCCGCTGACTCCCGCTACCACCCCGATGCCCCCGGGAACGGCACGATCCCGGAGAACGAGGTCGTCGGGCGAGCGTTCGTGATCATCTGGCCGCCGTCGCGGATCGGGGACATCCCGATCCCTGAAACGTTCAAGCAGACGGCGCTGAACTCGGCCGCGGCCGCGGTCAGCCTCGCCCCCGCCGTGACCGGGGGAGCGGCGGCGGCCACCGCCTTGGCTTGGCGGCGCCGCGGGCGCAAGGGCGCCCGGCCTTCGGCGCGGCCGGACGGGGAAGCAGACCGTAAGGCGGGCCGGGCGGCATAACAGGCGTTAACCGCAGGATTCCGGGGAAGTCTAGGCCGGGGACCTCCAGCCGGGGACTCCCGCCGAGCACGCTCAGATCGATTATTCAGGAATGCGCGCTACCCTCGAATTCCGATGACCGAAGACGGACCCAGCTCCCGCTCCGCTCGCGGCACCAGGAGCGACGGGGGCAGCAAGGAGCCAAGGGGGACCCTCATGGGCGGTGCCGGCTCGGGTGAGGACTTCGGCTCATCGCCATGGGATTCCCCCGGCCCGTCCGACGCTGGCTCCGACGCCCCCCGGGCACCGGGCCCGTCCCCGGACCGGGAGCCCGGCAACGGATCGCCACCCCCCGGGCGCCCTCGCCAGCCGGTGTCGCCCTGGGACAAGGAGCAGCTGGCGCAGACGCGACCCGAGCCGATCGCGGACCCCAGGCCCGCGCACCTGCGCGAGACGCGGCCGCAGTACGCGGTTCCGCCGAACGGGACCGCTCCGCCGAACGGGACCGCTCCGCCGAACGGGACCGCTCCGCCGAACGGGACCGCTCCGCCGAACGGGACCGCTCCGCCGAACGGGACCGCTCCGCCGAGAAGCACGGTTCCGCCGAGCAGCACGGCGCCGTCCCGAGACGATTTCCCGCCAGCAGGCTCCGGGCCGGGCCGGGGCACGGTTCCGCCGCGGGACCCGGTACTCGACTGGGACCCGGAAGAGCCCTGGAGCCAGGAAGCGGCTAGGAATGGCCAGCCGCCCGGGAATCCTCGGCCGCCCGGGAATCCTCGGCCGCCCGGGAATCCTCGGCCGCCCGGGAGGCCGGGGCAGCCCGGAGGCGCCGGGCAGGCCTGGCGGGAGCGGTCGCTGACCGGGCCACTCATCAAGCTCGCGGAGTCGACCGGGCCGATCGTCAGGCAGGCCGGGACGCGCCTGTCCGCCCTCCATGCGCGGCAGCGCCGCAAGTTCTGGCGCGAGCTGCCCGTGCTCGTGGTGATCGCCATCGTGCTCGCGCTGGTCATCAAGACGTACGCGGTCCAGGCGTTCTACATCCCCTCCGGGTCGATGCAGAACACCCTGGCGATTGGTGACCGGGTGCTGATCAACAAGGTCGTGTACCACACCCGCGGCATCGACCGCGGGGACATCGTCGTCTTCAACGGGGACGGGTCCTGGGACCCGGTCGCGCCGCCGCAAGACCCCAATCCGGTCGCCCGGCTCGTGGACGCCCTGGAGGGCATCGTCGGCATCACTCACGGGTCCGACGTGTACATCAAGCGGGTCATCGGGCTGCCCGGTGACCGCGTGCAGTGCTGCGACGTCCAGGGCCGGGTCACCGTCAACGGGGTTCCGCTCACCGAGCAGGACTACCTGTACCCGGGCAACAAGCCTTCGACCCCCTTCCGCACGGTTATCGTCTCGCCCGGGCACTTGTGGGTGATGGGAGACCACCGGGACGTCTCCTTTGACTCCCGGGGGCACGAGGGCGACCCGGGCGGCGGCGCGATCCCAGAAAGCTCGGTGATGGGGCGCGCCTTCGTGATCATCTGGCCGCCAAGCAAGTGGGGCTTCCTGAACATCCCGGCCACCTTCAGCCAGCCCAGGCTCACGGGATCGACCGTCGCCGCGCTGGACGCCAGCTCAGTGCGCGTACAGCCGGCCTGGTCACCGCTCCCCCTCGCGCTGGGGGCCGCCGGCGCGGTCCCCCTCACCTGGATCCAGCGCAAAATCCGCCGCCGCCCCCGCCCGCGGCACCCGCGCTAACTCGCCCCGCCCGGCGGCAAAAGCCGGGGTCCGGGGGGCTGGTTTGTGCCCCCTAGACAAGCAGAGCGGTACGCTGCCAAGTGAGATGGTCCAGCATAGATTCACGCCCCGGCGCGATGCCGGGCTCGCCGCCTATGAGAACGTGCTCGCCCGCGCCGGGCTGGCGCCCGTCGCGG
>JAICUO010000402.1 GCA_025935815.1 Streptosporangiaceae bacterium | reverse complement strand
TACCGGCAGGCGCGGGTAGCCGTCATGACCAGTGCCGTGGCCGCTGCCGTCCGCGATGGCGATGCGCCCGGGCAAGCCATGTCCCTGCGGTACCTGGGAAGCGCCTGTACAGACACCCGAGACTATGATCAGGCCCGCGCTCACCTGGAGCACTGCCTCCTGTTGTATCAACAGCTCGGTGATCGCATGGGTGAGGGCTGGACCCAGCGGTGTCTTTCGGTGCTGGCCGGGGAACAGGGCCGCTACGCCGACTCTCTCGGTCATACCGAGCAGGGGCTCCGCCTTTTCCAAGCCGTCGGCCATGAGGTTCTTGAGGCCGAGATGCTCAACGGCGTCGCTTGGTCCCACGCCCTTGTTGGCGACTACGAGCAGGCCCGCGTGTTCTGCGAGCACTCGCTGAAACTGATCGCCAAGCTCGGCGGCTGCCAATTCGAGGGCGACGTCTGGGACACTCTGGGGTACATCGAGTTCAATATCGGCGAATTCACCCGTGCCGCCGACCACTTCGAATTCGCCCTCGCCCTGTGCCACGATCGCGGAGACCGCAGCGGCGAAGCAGCGATCCTCACCCACATCGGCAACGCTCGCCACGCCGCCAGTGAGCTGCCGAAAGCTCGCCGCGCCTGGCAACGGGCACTGGCCATCTACGACGACCTTCAGCACCCCCGCGCCGACCAGGTCCGCGCCAAGCTCGCCAGCATAGAAGGCGATGCGCCCGTCAGCTGAGAGGCCGGCTGTTGACCCGGGCCGCTGGGCGGGGTTCCGGTGATCGTCACCGTGGCCACCCGGGTGCTGGCCGGCCGCATGACGGCTACCCCTCCTTGAGGAGGCTCGATCAGCCCGCCGCTATTGCATGATTGTGAGTCATTTCCGGTGCTATCACGCAATGCCGCTTGACCTTACGCGCCTCATCGGCATCCAAGGCCGCAGCCGCTACTTCGCGCCCCTGGTTTCGCCGTGGTCACGGGGCGGGCACCCGCCCGGATGCCCGCCCGGGCGTTGCTGACGATCGGGCCGCGAATCGCGGCCCGATCGTCAGCAACAGCGACGTTCATGCCGCCCGGGAGCGGCTACCGGGGCGCACCGGGCAGCCGGTGAAGACGGGACACCGGAGGTAAGCGGCATTGCAGGTTGCGGGCGCGCTTGTGGCGGGGGCTGCTCACCGCCAAGTCAGTGGCGGTAGGGGAACTGGGCGGGGGACTCCCAGGCGCCGGCCAGGTGGACGGTCAGCAGGGCGATCACCAGGCCTGCGGCCACCGAGGCGATCAGCAGGGACAGCCGGACGCCGCGGCCGCCCAGCAACCGCGCCGCCCGGGTGACGGGCCGGCTGCTGGCGGCGGCCTCCCGCCCGTCATCCGGCGGGATGGCCGTCCCGCGGGCCTCGGCGTACAGGAGCCGGGGGAGCCGGGGGACGTAGGCGAGGACGTGGATGGCCATTGCCGCGAACCACAGGATGAAGGCGGCCTTGTGGTACATCGTCCACGGCTGCCGTCCGGCCGGGCCGACGATGGCGAGCATGACTCCGGAGCCGAAGACGCACGCGGTCAGCGTCATGAGGACCGGGCCGAGCAGGCGCAAGAGCAGGGCCGGCGGCCCCTTGCGCCGGTAGGGGGCACTGCCGGTGTAGTAGCGGAAGAACCGGTACGTGACCGACCCGGCCTTGAGCGCGACCGGGCCGAGCAGCAGCATCCCGAGGAAGAAGTGCAGGGTGAGCAGGCGGCCGATGCTCAAGATCGTGAGTCCCTCGGCGGCCAGCAGGACCAGCAGCACCGCTCCGGTCATCACGGTGAGCCGCTCGTTGCCCTCGGCCCCGCCGTCTTGGTGTAGGCCCGCACGGTCAGCGCTTCGCCGGTGCCGGCCTGCCGGGGGCTGCCAGGCATCGCGGTCCCCGTACTGGCCCGGATATGTCACGTGGCGAGGGTAGCCAGTCACGGTGGTCGGGCGCTCTGAGTAGTCCTTCATTTTCCTCTGAGATTCTTGTCAGGGTGGGGTCGCCGGCGCGGCCTACAGCCCGGCCTTGTCGATCGCGCTCTGCAGCGATCCGATGTACCCCTGCGAGGTATAGGTTGCCCCGGAGACGGCGCTGATGTTGGCGCTGTCGGCGGCGATGGTCTCCTGGATGAGCTGCGGCAGCGCGTAGGAGTTGACCTGCTGGTCATGGGGACTGCCGTTCGGGTAAACAGGCACGCTGGCGGCGGTGATCTTGCCGTGCTTGACCGTGATGGTGACCTGGATCGGCCCGTAGATCGTCTGCATGACGTTGCCGGCCACGGTTGCCGTCGTGCTGCCGGGGTTCCCCGGCCTGCTGGAGTTCGCCGGCCTGCTGGAACTGGCTGCCGCGGGGTGGCTTTTGCTGGTGGCTGGCCGGGAAGAGTGGGAGGGGACGTTCTGGGTGGCGGGGGCGGGCGCCGGCCCCGCCGTGCTTCGGGACTTGAAGGACAGCAGCAGGGCCAGGCACACCGCGGTGCCGGCGATCGCGAGGAAGACACGGACCATCTGGGTGGTGACCCCTTTCAGAGCTCGAAGGACTCGTGGTGGATGCGGCTGCGCGGGATGCCGGCGTGGCGGAGCTCGCGGATGACGGCCCGGGCCATCTCCGGCGGCCCGCATACGTAGGCGTCGTGCCGGGCGAGGTCGGGAATGTGCAAGTTGAGCTGGGAGGCGGTCAGCGGGTCGCGGCCGAGCAAGGCGCGGCTGCCGGTGAGGAACCACAGCCGGGCGCCGCGCCGGCTGGCGATCTGCTCAAGTTCGTCGCGGAACACGATGTCGCCGGGGCTGGTGGCCCGGTAGAGGAGCGTCAGCTGTCCTGGCAGCGCCTCGAACAGCGCGCGCATCGGGGTGATGCCGACGCCGCCCGCGATGAGCAGCACTTTCGGAGATGATTGGGCCGCGGGGGTCATCGCGCCATAAGGCCCCTCGGAGATGACCCGGGTTCCCTTGCGCAGGCCGAACAGCGCCCGGCTGTGACCCCCGGCCGCCTTAACCGTGATGCGCAGGACATCATCGCGCGGCGGTGCGGACAGCGAGTACGGCGAGGATGTCCACCACAAGCTGCGGGCCAGGAACCTCCAGCGGAAGAACTGACCCGGCTCGGCGCGCAACTCCTCCAGGTGCCGCCCGGTGATGAGGACGCTGACGACCCCGGGGGCTTCCCAGCGGATCGCGGCCACGCGCAGCCGGTGCCGGGACGCCTGCCGTACCGGGGTGACGAATCGGTACCACGCGATGGCCGCCGCGACGGCGGCGTACAGGGCGGTCCAGGCGACGCGGGCGGTGACATTGCCGATGAATTCCGCGCCGTTGGAGAGCTGGTGGCTGAACCCGAGCGCGACCGCGAGGTAGGTGCACAAGTGCAGGTAGTACCACGTCTCGTAGCGCAGCCTGCGGCGTGCCGCCCGGGCTGACGCGATGCCCACGCCGACCAGCAGCAGGCTGCCTGCCGTGGCGGCCAGGATGTCGGGGTAGCTGCTGAGCAGGGCGGCGGCCTGGGTGACGGCGTTCTGGTGGGCGGTGACCGCGTAGCCCCAGGTGATCAGCAGGGCGTGCGCGACGATCAGGCCGATGGCGTACCGGCCGCCAGTGGCGTGCCAGCGGGCCAGCCGGTCGGCGCCGATGCCGCGCTCCAGCGGGGGGATTCTGGCCATCAAGGCGATGAGGACGACCACCGCGTAGCCGGCTAGCAGGCCCAGGATCTCGCCAGCGCCGGTGAGCCAGCCGCCCATCCCGCTGATGCTGGGCGTCCCGCGCCACCACAGCCAGACAGCGGCGACGGCCCCCGCCCCGATGACCGCGAGGATCGCTTGCGGGCGGGCACGCGCGGGCGCTTCTTTACGGCGGGAGTTGCTCGCGTTGGCCACGGCCGGTGAGGTTATGCGGGGACTGTGAAGGAACTATGACGGTCTCCTCGGCACCGGTGGTGCGGGCGCGTGACCGGCACCGGAGGCCGGCGACGGCTCGGCGGTGAGCTGAGAGCCCTTGGGCGGGGTCACGGTCAACGCAAGCTACCAGCCGGAGCATCCTCGCGGCTAAGCCTTTCCCGGCGGAGACCGCCGGCTGGGCCGACCGAGCGGTTACGTAGGCTGCGGCCATGGGACAGATCCGGGTGGGAACGGCGGGATGGACCGATAGGTCACTGATCGATTCCGGCTGGTACCCGCCGGGGACGGGCACGCCAGAGAAGCGGCTGCGGTACTACGCAAGCCAGTTCCCGCTGGTCGAGGTGGATTCCGCCTACTACGCACTGCCTGCCGAGCAGACCGCGGCGGCCTGGGCGGCACGGACCCCGGCCGGGTTCACCTTCAATATCAAGGCGTTCAGCTTGTTCACCCAGCACCCCACCCCGGTACGAGCGCTGCCGGCTGACCTGCGGGAGTCCGCTGGCAAGGCGGGCAAGGCACGGGTCTACCTCAAGGACGTCGATCCGGAGGTGACTGGCCAGGCGTGGGACCGATTCCTCGCGGCACTGGAACCGCTGCGCCAGGCCGGCAAGCTCGGCGCGATCCTGTTCCAGTTCCCGCCCTGGTTCCCGATCTCGCGCTCGAACAAGCAATACATCGCAGACTGCGCGGATCGGGTCGCGCCCCGGCGGGCCTGCGTGGAGTTCCGCAACCACACCTGGATGACCCCGGAGAACCAGAAGGAGACCCTGGGCTTCCTGGGCGCGCGCCAACTGCCCTACGTGTGCGTGGACATGCCGCAGGGCTACCCGAGCTCGGTCCCGCCGGTGCTTGCGGCCACCAGCGACCTGGCCGTCGTCCGCCTGCATGGTCATTCGGAGAAGTGGGAGAGCAAGGACATACAGGAGCGGTTCGGCTACCGCTACAGCGATGAGGAGCTCGCGGAATGGGGCGGCAACGTGCAGCGCCTGGCCAGGGACGCTGACGAGACCCACGTAGTGTTCAACAACTGCTACCGGGACTACGCCCACGTCAACGCCCGGCAGCTAGCCGAAAGGATCAGCCCCGGCGCTGACCCCGGCAGGACATGACGGCCGCCCTCATCGCCGCCCTGCACGGCCAGCAGGCATGCCCGCGGCCACGCCGGAGGCCGCAAAGCGCATTGGGCAGCCAGTGCGGCTCGTTATGGGCATGTGATGAGAATCTCGTTATCCGGCATCCGGGGTGGTGGCAGGGGACTCCGTGCAGCCAATATCGAGAGTTATGCATATTGAGCGCTGGTGAACTGTGCGTTGCATTTGTGCTGTGCAACTGCACTGTGCAGAAGGCTGGTAATCTCTGTTGCGTCTGATGTCCTGTGTTGTTGCAGTGCCTGAGGAGGCATAAATCGATGCCGGCCCGCGACGGAGTACCCGCTGAGCACTCGCGGATGGTTTGGCGCAAGAGCATCCAGAGCAACCCCAGCGGGAACTGCGTCGAGCTGGCGGCGCTGCCTAGCGGCGAGGTGGCCGTGCGCAACTCGCGTCACCCGTACGGCCTCGTTCTGGTGTATACCCGCACGGAAATTGCCGCGTTCCTGGCTGGCGTAAAAGACGGCCAGTTCGATGACCTGACATAAGCCCTGGCCAGGAATGGCGCCAGTCAGCAAAGCCCTGCCCCGCAGTCCGGTATAGGATGAGCGCTGGCTTGTTGCCGATGCAGGGATTGGCGGGCGGCATGGATGCCTAAGGTGCTTGCCAGGACGGTTGCACCGCGCACTGACTCATCGATATCGGAGCAGTCATGACCTCTGGCGTGCCCGGTGACGAGCAGCCAGACTCCGGGCTGGAGGAAACCTGGGCAGAGCCCACGGTGGTGCGCATGCTACTCGGCGCCCAGCTACGGCGCTTGCGCGAGGGTACCGGCATCTCACCGGAGAAGGCCGGATACGAGATCCGGTCATCGCGTTCCAAGATCAGCCGGATGGAGACCGGGCGGGTCGGGTTCAAGATCCGCGACGTGGAAGACCTGCTTACCCTGTACGGGGTGGTCAGCCCCGAGGAGCGGGCGAAGATCATGGCCTTGGCCAGGAGGTCAAGGGCAGCGGAGTGGTGGACGCAGTACAGCGACATCCTGCCGGACTGGTTTGAGACGTACCTGGCCCTCGAGTCCGCCGCCGTGGCGATCCGTAGCTTCGAGATCCAGTTCGTGCCGGGGCTGTTCCAGACCGAAGACTATGCGCGGGCCGTCACCAGGCTTGGCCACCAGACCGCCCCCGAGCACGAGGTTGAGCGCCGGGTTCACCTGCGCCGCCAGCGCCAGGATGTGCTGGCCAGGGCGCATCCGCCTCGGGTCTGGGCCATGCTCGACGAGGCGGTGCTGCGCCGGCCGCTTGGCGGGACTGCGGTGATGCGCGCCCAGCTCCGCCACCTCGCGGAAGTGGCGCGCATGCCGCACGTAACCCTGCAGGTCGTCCCGTTCGCCCGCGGGGGCCACGCTGGCGCCAGCGGGTCGTTCTCCATCCTCCGCTTCGCGGACGCGGACCTGCCGGACGTGGTCTTCATCGAGCAGCTCACCAGCGCCGTGTACCTGGACCAGCGCCCGGACGTCGAGCACTACCTGGAGATCGTCGACCAGCTCAGCGGCGAGGCATTGCCCCCGGGCGCCACGACGCGCTTCCTCGAGCAGGTCGCGCGGGAGCAATGAAAGGAATGGCAGGAAATTGACCAGCGACGAGGCGCCTGCGAGCGACGACATCCCGGGCAAGAGCGGGCGGCTGCCGTTCGACGTCACCCGGGCGCACCAGGCTCGGATGTACGACTACCTGCTTGGCGGCAAGGACAACTACGCGGCGGACAGGGCAGCCGTCGAGGCGACGCTCAGGGTCTACCCGGACATGGCCTTCACCGCGCAGGCGAACCGGGCGTTCCTCGGCCGAGCCGTCCGCTACTTCGCCGCCGAGGCGGGGATACGGCAGTTCCTTGACATCGGCACTGGCATCCCCACGGCGGGCAACACCCACCAGGTCGCCCAGGCGATCGTGCCCGAGGCGCGGGTCGTGTACGTGGACTACGACCCGGTCGTGCTCGCCCACGCCCGCACGCTGCTGACCAGCGAGGGGGAAGGCCCCACCGCGTACATCGACGCTGACCTTCGCGACACCGCCAAGATCCTCGACCAAGCCGGTCAGCTGCTCGACTTCACCCAGCCGACGGCCATCACGCTGCTCGCCATCCTGCACGCGATACCGGACGCCGACGACCCGCACGCCATCGTGAAACGGCTGCTTGCCGCGGTGCCATCTGGCAGCTACCTAGCCATCACCCACATGGCATCGGACCTCATGCCCGCGGAGACGAAGGAAGGCCTCGACGGGATCACAGACCGCATGATCCAGCAGGATTTCACCTTCCGCCCCC
>JAICUO010000323.1 GCA_025935815.1 Streptosporangiaceae bacterium | reverse complement strand
TGAACGTCCATTGTCGATTGCCGTCAGAAGCTGGCCAGTCACCTACCCCGGCCGCGTTCCGGCCGTGGGACGCAGGCGGCGGCTGCGGCCGTCTTCGTGTGGCCGGACTTCTGCGCTGGCGCTGGCCATGTCCCACCCGCGGCGGTCGTTGGCGGCGGCGAGCCGGAAGGCCTGCCACGCGTGGGCAAGGGCTTCGGCCACGTCGGCGGCGGCTACGGTCATCGCCAGCGTGACGCTGACGTAGTCGCTTCCCCGCCTGCTCTCCGCGTCGATGTGCGGGGTGACGACGTTCCTGCTAGCCTGCGCGGCCAGTGCTCGCTCGAAGTCACCGCTGATCGCGGCCCACGGGCGCCAGCCGCCGCGGCGGGCAACGCTCACCCGCACGGCCCAGCGAGCGCGTGCCTGCCCAGGGGCCATGGACCGGTCCTCCCCGCCAGCGAGCCTTCTCACACGAGCTGGCCGACCCGCCCCTACCTGGTCATGGAGCTGGTTTCACAGCCAGAGCAGGCGGCGGGTCCACATGCCGGCGGTGCGTAGCGAGAGCCTGGCCACCACCACTGGCTTCACCTCACCGGTCGGCGTTTGATCCGCGTCCGAGGGGTAGCCGCACGAAATCAGGACCGGGCGAGCTGTCCGCCCCGGTCGGCGGAAAGGAGCAGGCATGCCCAGGGCGCAGATCAAGGACGAGAAGACATACCGCGCGCTGCGACGGGACGGGAACAGCGAGGAGAAGTCGGCCAGGATCGCCAACGCGGCGGCGGGCAGTTCCCGCCGGTCAGTCGGATCTCGCGGCGGACAAAGCGGTTCCTATCAGGACTGGGCCAAGAAGGACCTGCTCGCCCGCGCCCGCGAGATCGGCATCAAGGGCCGCTCATCCATGAGCAAGGCCGAGCTGATTTCCGCGCTCCGTAGTCACTGACGCTCACCACTGATCACCTCAAGTGCCCAAAAGGGGAAGGCGCGTCATGCGGATCGGGTACAAGCTCGCCACCGAGGGGTTCGGGCCTAACGAGCTGATCAGGCAGGCGGTGCTGGCCGAGGAGGCCGGGTTCGACTTCGTCGAGATGAGCGATCATTACCATCCCTGGGTGGAGGCCCAGGGGCACAGCCCCTTCACCTGGAGCCTGCTGGCGGCGATCGCGGTGAAGACCGAGCGGATCGGGCTGGCCACCGGGGTCACCTGCCCGTCAATGCGGTATCACCCGGCCATCATCGCCCAGGCGGCGGCGACGATGGCCATCATCTCCGGCGGCCGGTTCACTCTTGGCGTCGGGGCCGGGGAGCGGCTCAACGAGCACGTGACCGGCGAGGGCTTCCCGGCCCGGCGGGCCCGGCATGAGCGGTTCCGCGAGGCGCTGGAGATCATCCGGCTGCTGTGGCAGGGCGGGTACCGCTCCTATGACGGCAAGTACCTCAAGCTTGAGGATGCCCGGGTGTTCGACCTGCCGGAAGAGCTCCCCGTGATCGCGGTGGCGGCGAGCGGGCCGGCATCGGCCAGGATCGCCGCCGAGCTGGGCGACGGGCTGTTCGCCGTCGAACCGGACGGCGGTCTCATCAGCACGTGGCGCGAGCTGGGCGGCGACGGGCCGGCCTACGGGGAGATGCCGCTGGCATGGGCGCAGGATGAGGACAGCGCGGTGCGCGCGGTCCTGGAGAAGAACAGCTTCGCGCTGGCCGGCTGGAAGGTGATGTCCGAGCTGCCCAACCCCGTCAACTTCGAGGCCGTCACCGCGGGTGTCACCCCGGGCCAGGTCAGGGAGCAGTTCGCCTGCGGCCCGGACCTGGAGCGGCACCTGGCCATCGCCCGGCGGTTCGCGGACGCGGGCTTTGACCACCTGGTCGCCATGAACGCGGGTCCTGACCCGGACGGCTTCATGGACTTCTTCGCCAGCGAGCTCGCGACGCCGCTGCGGGCACTGACTCCCGCCACACGCCACTGACAAGCGCCGCCACGCGGAATGCTTAACCCTGGCCGCTGAGGCAGGCTCTCGTCTGGCTCGGCGTCGGGGTGCCGGTGCAGCGTGAGCACGGCGATGTCATCCTGGGCGGGGGCGTTTCCCACCAGGGCGCGCATGACCGCCGCGCAGGCGTCTTCGGCAAGTGGCACGGGCCTGCCGTCGCGGCCGGGGGCGGCGGTGGCCAGCTTGCCCAAGGTGGCCGCGACATGGCTGATCCCGTAGTCGATCGGCTGGTCGCGGCGCTCTACCAGGCCGTTGGTGAAGCAGCACAGCAGCGCGCCCGGCGGGATGACGATGGTCGTGGAATGGCGCGCGGGGTCGTCGGCGGCGCCGATCGGCGGGTCGGGCTGGAGGGGGAGCATCCCGGGCGGGTGCCCGGCCGGGGTGGCGAGCACCGGCGGGAGGTGGCCGGCGGAGGAGAGCACGAGCTCGCCGGTTCCCGGGTCATACCGGCCGTACAGCACGGTGGCCATCGCGTAGGACTCGAAGTACTGGATCTTGTGGTCCAGCATGCGCAGCGCTTGCGCGGGATCGGCCGTCTGCAGGATGTAGGCGCGCAAGGTGGAGCGCATGCGTCCCATGATGACCGCGGCGGCCAGCCCGGAGCCGGCCACGTCGCCGACGACGAGGCCGAGTTTCCCGTCGGGCAGCGTGAACACGTCGTACCAGTCGCCGCCGACGTTGCCGGACCCGGTGACGTAGCGGGCCGCCAGGCTCGTGCCGGGCACGTCGGGCAGCGTGTCCGGCAGCAGGCTGCGGTGCAGCGCCACCGCGGCCAGGGCGTCGTCTTGCGACATCAGGGAGTGCAAGGCGCCGGCGGCCCGGTCGGCGGCGAGCTGGAGCAGCTCGACGTCGGGCTGGCTGAACGTCCGGCCGGTCAGGGAGCCGACGTGCAGCACCCCGATGACGTTGCCGCCGGCGAACAGGGGCACGCCGAGCAGGGACTTGATGCCGCGGTCGACCAGCAGCGGGTTGCGCCGTGTCAGCGTGGAGCAGCGTCTTGACGCGCTCAAGGAGGGTTTCGAGCAGGCTCTGCTCATCGAGCCGGGACAGCGCGGCGTCCGCCACTGCCTCGATGTCGCGCAGCCGGCCGGCCAGAACTCCCCTGGCCTCCGGCCGGTTCGCGGGGGGAAGCGCCACGCCGGCAGCGTACCGCAGCAACCGCCCCGCTCCCAGGCTGGCGACTCCGGCGTTCCCCAGGCCCCGCCGGTGAGCTGTCCAGCCACGACGCCGCAGGGTGGCGAGGCTGGAGGACTGGCTGCTTGCAAGATGGGCTTGCCGCCGGTGCCCTAGCCGGCGCCGGGCAGGCAGGCCTGGAGGCGGCATCGAGGCGGGCTGGGGCATCAACGACGGAAACCGGGGAAGCAGGACGGGCCAGGTGAGATGGCGCGGGATGAGCATGAAGGTGGCCGATGACGATTGCGGCTGATCGCGGGCCTGGCCGGCCGGATGCCCCGGCTGGCCAGGAACCTGACGGCGGGGGGCGGCTCAGGCGCAGCGGCCCTGGTGACGACGATGGGATCCGGCGCAGGCGCTGCGGGCGCGGCTTCCGCTATTTTGGCCCCGATGCGCCGGTCACCGATCCGCAGGCCCTGGCCAGGATCCGGGCGCTGGTGATCCCTCCCGCGTGGGAGGATGTCTGGATCTGCCCGGACCCCCGCGGTCACCTCCAGGCTGTCGGGACAGACTCTGCCGGGCGCCGTCAGTACCTGTACCACGACCAGTGGCGGCGGCAGCGAGACCAGGCCAAGCACGACCGGGTACTGGAGCTGGGGGCGGCGCTGCCGCGCGTGCGGGAGGTCGTGAGCCGGCACCTGGACGGGCGTGGCCTCACCCGGGACAGGGTGCTCGCGGCTGCGGTGCGGCTCATCGAGCTCGGATTCTTCCGGCCCGGCGGCGAGGAGTACGCCGAGGAAAACGGCACGTTCGGGCTCGCCACGATCATGAAGGAGCACGTCACCCTGGCCAAGGGCCAGCTGATGTTCGACTACCCCGCCAAGGGCGCCAAGCACCGGGAGCAGGCCGTCGCCGAGGACCAGGCCTGCGCCGTCGTCCGGAGCCTCAAGCGACGTCGCGGCGGCGGGGGCAAGCTGCTGGCCTACCGCAGCGGGCGGCGCTGGCATGATGTCACGGCAGCGGACATCAACGACTACATCCGCGAGGTATCGGGCGGTGAGTTCACCGCCAAGGACTTCCGGACCTGGCATGCCACCGTGCTGGCCGCCGTGGGCCTGGCCGTGTCCGAGCGGGCCGGCAGCCAGGCCGCCCGCAAGCGGGCCATCGTCCGCGTGGTCCAGGAGGTGGCAGGCTACCTGGGCAACACGCCATCGGTCGCCCGCGCCTCCTACATCGACCCCCGCGTCATCAGCCGCTACGAAGACGGCCACACGATCGCCGCCGCGCTCGGTGACCTGGGCAAGGACAGCGACTTCGGCGACCTGGCGACCAGGGGCCGCGCGGAGAGCGCCGTGCTGAAGCTCCTCGCCGGCCAGGCCTGAGCAGGCCGCGCCGGGGCGCGTGACCTGGCCTGGTGCGGTGGCACCCCACGGTGCCGGGGCGTAAGCCCTGCACGATCGCGTACGCACCGCGCTATCGCCAGGCCCTTGGCTGCACCCTGATCGATGTCCCGGTCGGGGCGGCGTTCCCGGCATTGGGCCGTGGCGGCGCCCCCTTGCAGGCGCCGGCTGGCGGTGCTCGTCCAGGTCCGGGGCCTGCAGCATGGGGTTCAGGCGCTGCCGAGCCTGACGTCGCGGGAGAGCGTCACCGCGCATTCAAGGATGCAGGCGTGGACGAACGCCTGTGGAAGGTTGCCGCGGAGTTGCCGCTGGTGCACGTCGTATTCCTCTGCGGCTGTCGTCGAGTTCCCAGATGCCGGCGTCTGGTTCCTGCCATCGCTTGGCGATCACGTCGGCGGCGATGGCCGCCGCGCGCCAGCCATCGGTGGTCAGCATGTCGTGGCGCGCGTCGGCGGACGCTCGTCGCCGATGGGCTCTCCTGCCACGGTGGGTTCCCTGGTAGGCGGTGAACGGGGCGCGCAGCGGGCTGGTCACCGGGTCCTTGGCCAGCAGCCTGCTGAGCTTCTCGATCGCCAGCGCGCCCAGCGTCACGTCGGTGACGGGGACCCCGGTCGGGAACGTCGCGGCCGGCGAGCCGGGCCATCCCGGCAAGCGCCCCGACTACGGTGCCATAGGCGGCCATCGTCAGCGCGTACCCGGCCAGCGGCCGGTCCTCTTCGGCTCCGGCGTAACGGTCCTGAACGGAATGGGCCATGTGCGCCAGCTTTTCCCGCGTTTGGGCAACAGTGAACATGCCAGGCCTGCTACCCGGCCGCCGGCAAGGATGCCTTCGGTACCCGCCGGGATTTCGCCGCCCTTTCCGCGGGCTTTTCAGGGGGTGCCGGGCAGGGTGAACGAGACGGTGACCTGCGATCCGTGCGGTCCGGTGGTGACGGTGAGCTGGTCGGCGGCCCGGCGGACGAGCCACAGGCCGTGCCCTGGCTGGTACGGCCATGGCTGTGCGGCGGGGCCACTGCCCTCGCCGGCCGGGCCCGGCGGCGGCTGGCTGTTCGCGTGGGCGTTGCCGGGGTCAGCGCCGAGCAGGCTGAGGGTCCGGGTGATCACCGATTGCGGCCGCAGCACGAGCTCCAGGCACCCGCCGGCGTCATGCAGCGCGCGGTGAGCCTCCAGGGGCGCCTGGATGGATGCGGAGTCGGCGAACCGCAGGCCGCGGGCATCGACGGTCAGGCGCGAGGCAGCGGTGACGAGCTGGGCGGTGAGGGCATCGCGGAGCTGCCCGGCGGTCGTCAGGTCCGATTCGCCGGACAACTTCACCACCGGACCGGATGACCCGGCCGCCACCGTGATTTCGAGCAAGCCCACACTGTGGGACTACCACACGGGCGAACAGGCCACAACCCGGGCAAGGCTCCCCGGGGACAGCCCGCGGGTTGAGTCCTACCGGGCGAGCTCGCACCAGACGAGCTTGCCTGCGGCGCCCAGCGGCTCCACGCCCCAGCGCAGCGCCATCGCGGCCATTGCGTCCAGCCCGTGCAGCGGGCGGGCGGGCAATGATGACTGGCCCGGCGGGAGCGGTGCGCTGTCGCGGACGGCGATCCGCACTGTGTCCCCGGTTGCCAGGAGCGTGACCGTGAAGTCAGAGCGCGCGTGCAGGACGGCGTTGGCGGCCAGCTCGGTCACGGCCAGCGCCGCGTCTGCCAGGGGGCCCTGTGCCCGCCATTCTCGCAGCGTGCGGGTGACGAAGTGCCGGGCGCTGGTGACCGAGCCCGGGGATGCGGGGAAGGCGCACGCGTGCACGGGTGAGGCAGGTTCCAGGACACTGGCGTGCAGGCCGCAGACCTGCGCCAGGGCATGCGACTGCGCGGGGCCGGCGACGGAATCCAGGGGGTATCCGCACAGGAGCGAGAACGCCTGGGCGCGGCCGAGGTCGTTCCACATCGCCTCCAGCTCGATCGCGGCGCCCGCCAGGCCCGCCTCCCACAGCCGGGCGACCATCTCGCCGTAAGCGCGAACCGGCCGGCCTGCCCCGGCCGCCGCGCGGATCACGCTGGCTACCGCGGCGTCGAAGCGCGCGGGGTCGGGGGTGCCGCCGGCCATGAACTGGCGCAGCGTGTCGTCGGCGTCGAGTTCCAGGTAGGCGCCGCTGGCCCTGCTGGCGGCGATGTCAACGCCGGAGGCGGTGAGCTGTTCGCGGAGCAAGCGCCGGTGGGCAGGAGTGGCGAGCACGATCGCGGCTCCCGCGTCGCATAGTGCCCCTCGCAGGTGGCCTGCAGCATTGCCGGCCAGGTCGGCGTCGTCTTGGTAGAAGCAGACGACGTGTTCGCGCGACCCAGAGCCGGGGAGGCTCCCCGTACCCATCTCTCACCACCCAACGAGCGCCATCGTACCTGGCCTATCCGGGAGGTTTCCGGATTTTAACGGCACAGTGCCCGCGCACTGGGACATCACGGCCACGGCCCCGCCGGAGACACAGTTGCCGCTGCCCCGGTGCTCGCCGTGGTAGGAATAGCCGTGAGCCTGCTTGAAATCGCGGTGGAGGCCGGGACGTCCGGCCCGGTGGTGCGGCTGTCTGGTGAATCGGATCTGAGCACCGCAGCGCAGCTCCGTGACGCCATCACCGCCCAGATCGCTGGCGGGGCCCGGCACCTGGTCATCGACTTGTCCGGGCTGCTGTTCGCCGATTCCGCGACCATCAACGTGTTCACCGGAGCCCACCTGGCGCTGAGTGATGCCGGCGGCACCTTGGAGCTACTCGGCCCTCAGCCGGCCGTCGCCCGCACGATGAGCCTGCTGGGAGTGGACCAGGTGATTGCCGTCCGGGCTAAGGCCGCCACCGGAGACCAGCCCGTGATCCCCTGAGGTCCGGTGTCGCGCCGGGTCGCTGTCCGCCTCCTGCTCACGCTGCAGTGGTGGCCGCAGCCCCTGACTTGCCAATCGCAGTGCGCCCTGCCAGCACATCCCCGGGAACCGGCGGGTACGAAAATCTCGCGTTGTTAGCAGGCAGCGAGAACAGCGCCGGCGTGGCGGTTAAACGTCGGCAGGAGGGAAGTTGAACAGCCCAGCCGGAAGGTCAGGACGGGAGAGCCAGTGCCGATGAGCGGATTGCCGTACACGCGGGCTGAGTCTGCCCGCATCGGCCGGGACGGGCCCGGTGACCGTGACCGCAGCCGGGCTCTTGCCCTGCTGAGGCGGCTGCGGGATAGCGAGGCCGCCCTGGACCGGATGCCGCAGCCGCCCGCCCTCGCCGATCTCGACCGGGTCCTGGCCGGGATGCTCCAGGCCCGCTTTCCGGTACGGAGCGGGCCGTGGCCGCTGGCAAGCGTCCGCCGCCTTCCGGGACGGCCAGCGGCGCGGCACGGCTTCGCAGTCATGTCGCGGTCAGCCAGCGCGACGCTGGGTACCGCAGGCCCGTAGGACGGCCAGTGGCCGCCCCGCGCAATCAGGTAGTCGGCCGGCCGGCTGGTGCCGGGCGCACGGTCAGTGGGGATGGTGGCGAAGCCGGATGCCGGCTTGCTCTTCCAGCAGGGCGACGGCGAGGAGCTCTCCCTTGACGGGCCCGTAGCGGTGCAGGGCACGCTGGTATGTCTGCTCGGTCAGCTGGGTCATGTCGCTGGGGAGGCCGAGGTCGCGGGCCAGCTGGGCGATGGCGGTGAGTTCCTCGGCGCAGCGGTCCAGGCCGAATGCCGGGAGGTAGTCCCCGCTCAGCAGCGCGTCCAGGTCGTTACGGATGAAGGCGCTGGAGGCGGGGCTGTCGGCCAGGGCGTCGCGGAGCACGCCGAGGTCGAGGCCGGCCTGGCTGCCGATGAGCAGGGCCTCGGCGGTGGCGATGGACTGGCCGAACCACAGCAGGTTCACCAGCAGCTTGGTCACGTAGCCGGCCCCGTTGCCGCCGGCGTGGACGATGCGGGCCGGGTCAGCGAGAACCTCCAGCACCGGGTGGCAGCGGTCAAGGACAGTGGCCTCGCCGCCGGCGAACAGCTGCAGCGTCCCGGCTCGGGCGGCGGCCGGCCCGCCGCCAGCCGGGGCGTCCAGCACGGCAATGCCCCGGGCCCGCGCGGCGGCGGCCAGCACCCGGCCGGCGGCCGGGGCGCTGCTCGTCATGTCGATCCAGGTCGCTTGCGGGGGCAGGGCGGCCAGCGCGCCGCCGGTCCCGGTCATCACCTCGCTGACCGCGGCGGGACCGGGCAGCATGGTGATGAGGAGACTAGCGCGGGAAGCGGCTCCGGCCGGGGTCGCCGCCCAGCGTGCCCCGCATTCGGTCACCGCCTGCTCGCGGCTGGGGCGCGCGTCCGCCGCGATGACCTCATGTCCGGCGGCGGACAGGTTCGCGCACATGGGCAGGCCCATGGTTCCCACCCCGATAAAGCCGATGCAGGTCACTAGAGCACGCCGGCGGCCGGCTACGCCTTGGCGCTAGCGTTGGCGAGCGGGTCCCTGGGCGCCTGGGGCTTGGCGGCGGCCATTTCCTCGCCCAGCTGCTGCAGGGCCTTGCGGTCCATGGCCTTGCGGACCTCGGGGAAGAAGTCCTGCTCTTCTTCCTTGACGTGATGGCGGACGTTCTCGATGA
>JAICUO010000889.1 GCA_025935815.1 Streptosporangiaceae bacterium | reverse complement strand
CCGATGGAGTAGACCCGCGTGCAGTCCGAGCAGTACCCGGACTCCATCGTGCCGCCGATGTCCACCACGACCACGTCGCCCCGCTCCAGGACGCGGTCGGAGACGTCGTGGTGCGGGCTGGCGCCGTTCGGCCCGGAGGCGACGATCACGAAGTCGACCTGGACGTGCCCCTCGCCGAGAATCGCCTCGGCGATCTTCGCGCCGATCTCCCGCTCGGTCGCGCCCGCCCTCAGCCAGCCCGGTACCTTGGCGTGGACCCGGTCAATGGCCGCTCCGGCCTCGCGCAGCGCCGCCACCTCGACCGAGCTCTTGCGGATCCGCAGGCCTGACAAGACGGTGCTCGCCAGCACCTGCGTCGCGGCCGGGAACGCGTCGCGGAACTTCAGCACGTTCAGCGCCCACATCCGGTCCGAGAGCGCGACCACGTCCGGGGCGCCCAGCCGGGCCGCCGCGATAGCGAAGGCGTCCTCGGTCTCCTCCCAGGTCACCACCTCCACCCCCAGCGTGGAGACCGGGGACGCCAGCGCCGCGCCCAGCTCCAGGCGCGGGACCAGGAGGAACGGCTCGCCCGTGGCCGGGACCGCCAGGCAGGTCAGGCGCTCCAACTGCTTGGCGTCGTACCCGGTCACATAGCGCAGGTCGGGGCCGGGCGTCAGCAGCAGCGCGCCCAGCCCGGCCGCGCGAACCTCGTCCGCGACTGCCGCCAGCCGTGTCGCCGGGTACAGGGCCTCCAGGTCAGTGCTCATGTTCGTCCTTTCCTCATCGATCCCGCGGGATGGCGCTCGCCTTGTTGAAGTCCTGATGCCCCCATGCTCCAGGATCGCGCCCGGCGCTGAACGGCGCTGGAAAGCCGCTGGCAGGCGAAGAATTCCTTGCTGCTATCAGGCCTCGGCCGTCACGGCCGCGCGGAAGCGGCTCAGCGAGGACCCGAGGCCCAGTGCCGTCCCCAGCTCGGTGAGCAGTTCCGGGTCCGGCGGGCGGGCCGGCAGGGTGCCGTCGACCTCGGGCAGCGGCACGTCCGTGGCCGTCCGGACGACCGCGGGCGCGATGTCGAGGTAGCCGCGGGCCGCCTCCAGCTTCTTGCGGCTGCCGGCCGGGAACCCGCCGTGCCCGGCGTCCAGGGCATGCTTGAGCGTCTCCAGGTCACCGAACGCCGTGATCAGCGCGGCGGCCGTCTTCTCCCCGATGCCGGGCACGCCGGGCAGGCCATCGCTCGGGTCGCCGCGCAGCACCGCGAAGTCGGCGTAGGTGCCCGGGGGGATGTGGTACTTGTCGCTGACCGCCTTCTCATCGATCGCGTCGAGCTTCCCCAGCCCCTTGATGGTGTAGAGCACCCGGATGCCGCGCGCGTCGTTGGCGAGCTGGAACAAGTCGCGGTCCCCGGTGACCACGTCGACCGGCACCGGACCGGGCCCGCTCGTGCCGGATGCCGTCCGCGTGGCCAGCGTCGCGATCACGTCGTCGGCCTCGTAGCCCTCGTGCTCGGCGGTGGCGATTCCCGCGGCCGTGAGCACCTGGGTGATCAGCGGGATCTGCACCGCCAGGCCGGGCGGCGTCTGCTCGGTGCCGTCCTCCTCCGCCCGGTGGGCCTTGTAGGACGGAACCGCCGCCACCCGGAAGGCCGGCCGCCAGTCCGCGTCCAGGCAGGCGATGAGCCTGGCCGGCTGATGCTCGCGCACGAGTCGGCCGATGGCGTCAAGCAGCCCGCGGATCGCGTTCACCGGAGTCCCGTCCGGCGCGGTCACCGTTTCTGGCATTCCGTAGAACGCGCGGTAGTACAGCGTCGCGGTGTCCAGCAGCATCAGCGTGCCCACCCGGCAATCCTAGCCTCGTCCGGGCCCGGATCACCGGTCAGACGGTGCGTCGCGCGCCCGGGCTACTGCAGCAGGATCTTGCCGCCCGCGACCGCGATCGTCCGGGCCGGCAGCGGGCTGGTGGCCGGGCCGGCCACCACCGAGCCGTCGCTGATCTTGAACTGAGCGCCATGGCACGGGCAGTTGATGGTGCCGCCGGTCACGGCATTGCACACGCAGCCGACGTGCGTGCACACCGCGCTGAACGCCTTGAACTGCCCCTTGACGGGCTGGGTGACGACCACCTTGGGCCCCGCGAACACCTTGCCGCCGCCGACCGGGATCTCCGCGACCGCGGCGAGCAGGGTCCCGGTCACCCCACCGCCGGCACCGCCTGAGCTGACACCGCCTGAGCCGGCAGCGCCTGAGCCGGCAGCGCCGCCTGAGCCTGCACCGCCCGCGCCAGCGGCATTCGCGCCGGTGACGCCGGTGCCCGCGCCGCCCGCCATGGCATCGCCCGCCGCGCCTCCGGTGGCGGCCGGCGCGCCGGGCGCCTGCCCGGCCTCGTTCGCGTCGTAGGGAACGGCGGCGGTGCTGCATCCGGCGAGGGCGCCGCACGCTCCGGCCAGGCCCACGCCGAGCAGCAACGCGCGCCGGCTAGCACACCGGTCCTGCTGGGACTCCTCAGTCATGCCTCACCCTTCGCCTGCTCGCCGAGACCGTGTCTCCTAGTCAGCACAGTTCTCGCAGGCCAGCACAGTGCCCGCTGGCAACGATG
>JAICUO010000033.1 GCA_025935815.1 Streptosporangiaceae bacterium | reverse complement strand
GGGCGGTCAGGTACCGGGCGGCCACCCGCAGGAAGGCGCGGTTCGACAGGGCCTCTGCCCGGGTCTCCGGGACCAGTCGCATGTTCTCCTCGGCAGCTGCCCGGTCAGCGGCGAAATTGTCCTTGCCGCCGAGGTAGTAGTCATACATCCGCGCCACGTTGGGAACGGATGCGTCCACCCCCTCGGGAAGGCGGTGTGACATCGTCGGCTGACTCCGCATCTTCCGGCCTGGACCCGGCTATCGCCCGGCACTCGTGAGCTCCCGCTGAGTCTAGTGGGATCTGGCCGGCCAGCAGCACGGGTCCAGGGGTCGCAGCCGCCGCAAGGGCCGCCCTCGCCAGTCCAGATGCCGTATCCCGGATGGCGGGGCTTAGCTATCGTTGGCTGGTGGAGGGCGTGGTACCTGACCGGGTGGTTCACCGCAAGGCCCTGGCTGCGCTGGGGCCGGGCTTTGCCGCTGAGGGCTTTGAGTGCCGCGCGGCGTCGGCCGCCGCGGTCTGGCAGCGGCCGACGGGCCAGGAGTTCGTCGTCGCCTGGGTTCAGCCGACGCGCAGTCCTGATGCATCCGGCTGGTACGGGTCCAGGTTCATCATCGAGCTGCGGCGTGGCGCCCAGCCCAGGGCCGGCGTGCTCGGGCCGGGCTTCCGGTTCTGCCAGCTCCTGGATGACGAGGGGCGCGAGCGGGTAAGGGCCGTCCAGAACGCGGTCATCAGGAGGCTGCCGCCCGCGCCCGCGCGCGTGCTCCGGGCCCTCGACGAGCGCGCGCGGGAGGCGTACCTGGCGCACGGCAGGCAGGTTACGGCAGCCTACGGCCCTGGTCACGATGTCTGGTTCCGCTACCGTGATGAGCGCGACCTTGATGCCTGGTTCCGGTTGCTTCCGGTCCTGCTGCCCGGCGTCCTGGGCGCAGCCCGGCTGAGGCTCGGGTGAGTGCCACGAGCCTGACCTTCGAATTCCGTCAGCAGGCCTGGGTCATTGCCTGCCCGGGGGGCCTCGGTGATGGTGAGCAGGTGGCACGGCTTACTTAACGGGCCTCTCGTTGGCGACGAATGCGAATGGCAGGGCCTCGTCGCCGCCGGTGCCTTCGCCGCCCGCGCCGCATTCGCGCGGTGCCGTGCAGGAGATGGCGTAGACGGAATCGGTGGTCGGAATGAGGTTTTCGCCGGAGTAGAGCGGGACCGACTTGCCCCAGTGCCCGGCTGCCTGGTCGATGACGACCGCGCTCGCCTGGTCGAGGAAGGTTGCGGGGGGCGGGTTGATGCGCTGCCCCCCGGCGACGCAGTCGCCGGGGGCCGGGCAGGACAGCGCGTTGATCGTGGGCGCCAGCACATACAGGGTGCCCCACCGGCCGTTGAGCTCGCCTGCGAGGAACCCCTTGGCCACCTTAGCCCGCAGCGTGCCGCCGACCTCGCAGAAGGTGGTCGAGGCGCACGATACCTGGCCGATGGCGCTGCCGTTGCCGGTGATGAACTTCCCGGAACCGGGCAGCTGGACCGCTCGCTTCCACTGGCCGGCGCCCTCGATGACCACGAAGAGCTGCCCGGGGCCCTTACTGGGCCGGTAGGTCCCGGCGGCGACGCAGGCGCCGGCGCCCCGGCAGGACACGGAGGTGACGCTGGCGTTACCGCCGGCGTTCAGCGTCGCGGTGCCGGGTACCTGCTGTGCCCTGCGCCAGGTCCCGCCGACCTCGCTGGCGACGAATGCCTGCCGGCGGCCGGATTTGTCACTGTAGTAGCCGCCGATGCCGCAAGAGCCCGGAGACGGGCAGGACACCGAGGTTACCGCGCTGCCCGGGCGCGCTGAGGGCAGCCCGGGCACTGGCTGCGCGGCCCGCCAGGCGCCGTTGACCTCGGTCAGTACGAGGCCGACACTGCTGCCTCCGGGAAGTTGCGAGACGCCGGCCGCGACGCAGTTGAGGCCCGCCTTACGGGCCGCCGTGGTCGTGGCCGGGGCGCACGACACCGCGGTTACCTGGGCGGAGTGGACGGCCGAGGTGAAGGCGGGCACCGGCCGCGCCGTCCCCCATGTGCCATTGACCTGGTTGACGACGAATCCAGCGGTTCCGCCCGCGGTCTTGTTGTACTGGTAGTCGGCGGAGCCGACCGCCACGCAGTTGCCTGGCCAGGAGCAGGAGACCGCCGTGGTCTGCGCGCCGCCGCTGGTGTTGAGCGCTGCCGTCCCGGGAACCGCTTGCGCGTTGCCCCACGTGCCGCTGGCCTCGGACGCGACCCACGCCTGATTGGGACCGAATGCGTGGGTGGGGTCGGTCGAGTTGTCGGCCCCGCCGGCCGTGCAATCGCCCGGTCCGGTGCAGGAGATGGCGGTGAGTGTCTCGTTCACCCCGGGACTCAGGTCCCCCAGCCCGGGCACTTCCACGATCTTGTTCCAGACCCCGCTGGCCGGTGACGCGGATAGCGCCGATGGCGCGGCCGACGCCGTTGCTCCCGTGAACCCGGTAATGGCCGTTACGGCGACGAAGATCGCCAGGCTCGCTCCGACGTGACGCATGGCACACCCCCAATGTGTTTCCCGCTGAGTACCAGCCAGTAAATGCCATCCGCACGCCCCGCGCAATGACCGCAGGCCCGCGAAGAGCCAGAGATAGTTACAGCAAACGGGAAGGTATGGGCGCAAGCCAGAAACCGCGGGATTAGCCTGCCATTCGGGTGCCGGTAAGTGGTGGAAAAGCAATGCCGAACGAGAGCTGAGTGAGGCCGGCTTCCCGGTCGCGCGCGACCCCGCCACCAACCCGCCGCCATCCCTCCGCTCCCGTCAGGTCCTGGGTCGCTCGTTGCGACCTCCCTGCCGGTTCCGTGCTCCCGATCGAGGGGCGGGCTAGTCAGGCAGTGCGGTGCCGGTGAGCCTCGCGCAGGCGGCGAGCAAGTCCTCTTGCAGGCTGGTGTCGTAGGCGGCCGGGTTAGCTCGAAGGTCGCGGCGCCACTTGAAATAGCGACCCGTGACCGTGGCGTCCGGGTCGTCGCTGGTGGCGAGCCAGACCTGGGTTTCCGCGCCGACGGGGAGCTTATCCGTCGCCCCTGGGCCACCCAGCTTGGTCTTGATCCAGCCCGGGTCAACCGCATTGCTGCGCAGCCGGGGATAGCGGCGCGCGACGGCGAACGCCAGCAGAACGTCGTAGAGCTTGGAATCACAGTAGGCCTGCATGCCGTTCCAGGCCCGGCGCTCCCACTGCAGGTCATCCAGGTGAGCCTGGCCGGCCGACTCCAGGCCGGAGGTGAGATACACCAGCCGCGGCGGCAGCGGCATCAGCGCCGTGAGCAGGTAAGGCCCGAGCACGTTGACCGCGAAGATCGTCTCGAGGCCGTCGGAGGTGCGTTGCCGCTGCGCGGCGCTCCCCACGCCGGCGTTGTGGATCACCACGTCATACGGGCCCAGCGCGCTGGCCGCCTGCGCCGCCTGCCGGATGCCAGCGACAACCGACAGGTCACCGACCGCGACCCCAGACGCCTCGGGCACCGCACCGGCGGCCTCCTTGGCCCGGGTGTCGTCGCGGGCGTGCAGGACCACCCGGTGGCCGCCCCTCACCAGCTGCCGCGCAGTCTCCTGCCCGATCCCGTCTGAGGATCCCGTCACGAAAATGTTCGCCATGCCGCACACGCTACCGGCAACCGGTTGCGCGGTCCGCCGCCTGTCGCGGGAGTCGCTACTGTGACCCCATGACGAGATTCGGCGTGCAGCTGCCCAGCTTTTCCGGCTCCGAGCCGGCTGACTTGTTCGAGCATGTCGCCGGCCTGGCCACGGCGGCGGAAGACGCCGGGTTCGACTCGGTGTGGGTCATGGATCACTTCTACCAGCTGCCTGCCCTGGGCGGCCCGGACCAGCCCATGTTGGAGGCATACACGCTGCTCGGGGCGCTGGCTGCGAGGACCCGGCGGGTGCAGCTCGGCACGCTCGTCACCGGGGTGACCTACCGCAACCCCGGAATCCTGGCCAAGGTCATCACGACGCTGGACGTCATCTCGCGGGGCCGGGCCATCCTCGGCATCGGGGGCGGCTGGTATGCCGCTGAGCACCAGGGCTTCGGCATCGGCTACCCGGGCGACCGGGTGCGCCTGGACATGCTCGAGGAGGCGGTCCAGGTCTGCCGGGCGATGTTCACCGGCGATCAGGTGAGCTTCTCCGGCACCTACTACCAGCTCGACCAGGCGCGCAACCTGCCCCGGCCCGTGCAGGCAGGCGGCCCGAAGATCATGATCGGCGGCGGCGGCGAGAAGCGGACGCTGCGGCTGGTGGCCCGCTACGCGGACATGTGCAACGTGACGGGTGACGTCGCCACGCTGACCCGCAAGATCAGCGTGCTGCGCGGCCACTGCGCCGAGGCCGGCCGGGACCCGGCCGAGGTCGCCGTGACCTGGATGACCCCGACGATCCTCACCACTTCCAGCCAGAACACGGCCGAGACGCGCGAGATGCTGGCGGCGGCCATCCCCGCGGAGGAGACCGCCGGGTTCACCGTCGGTCAGCCGCACGAGATTCCCGGCCTGGTCGCAGGCCACATCGAGGCCGGCGCCGACGAAGTGATCTTCAGCCTTCCCTTCGCCGACGCCGCCGGAATCACCGCAGTGGGACAAGCACTCGGACTGGGCGGCGGCAGCGCCACGCCACAGACGAGCTGCGTCGAATCTGCAAAGGGAGAGCGGTCGCGCTAGGCGCGGCCAGCCTCCGCGGCGTCATGACAGCAGTCAATCCCATGAGCGCGCTGGCCCCATGTCTCGACCGGGCTACAAAAGCTCGGCGAGCAGCGCGGCGGCGCGCGCCGCGCCGTCGGCCGGGACCGGCTGGTACGACACGTCCTTGCCGATCTCGGCGGCCACTACCTCGGCCAGGTGCCCGGGCGTGATGTCTTCGTAGTCGAGCCGCCGCCCGGCACCGTAGCGGCTCAGCCGGTGCGCCACGTGGAAGTTCTGCTCGAAGTGGCGGCGCAGCGGGATGTAGATGAACGGCCGCCCGGCCGCGGTCAGCTCCATGCAGGTCGTCAGCCCGCCCTGGACGATGGCGAGGTCGCTGGCGGCCAGGTGCCGGTGCAGGTCCGGCACGTAACCGTGGATCTCCAGGCCCGCCGCAGCGGGCAGCGACGCGGGGTCGATGCGCGGCCCGGTGACGACCACCATGCGCAGGCCCGGCACCCGCCGGGTCATCTCCCGGTGCCCGTCGAGCACCTTGCGCAGCAGGTGGCCGCCCACGCCCGAGCCGCCCACGGTCACCACGCACACCTGCTCGTCCGGGCGGTAGCCGAGTTGCTCGCGCAGCGCGCCGCGATCGGCGTACCGGCTCGGGTCGAACCCAGTGACGTAGCCGGCGAAGGCGTAGTTCTCCCGCGTCCAGTCGCCGATGTACGGCAGGTCCTCGCCGAAGCGGTCGGGCACGATGTCGTCCGGGTCGCCGACGAAGACCGCGCGGTCGCGCATCCTCGGGTACCGCGCGATGCGCTCGAGCATCTCGGCGTTGTAGTCCGCCGCGATCAGCGCCTCCCGGCGACCGCCCTCCGGCATCGGCAGGAAGCCCACGAAGTCGGTCATCCAGGCGTACTGGAAGCGCTTCAGCTCCGGGTTCTCATACAGGAAGTGATCCACTTCCCAGGCCTCGTCCCCGACCACCAGGTCGTAGGCTCGCTCCCGCACCACGTCCCGGAACAGCATGAAGTTGGCGACCAGGATCTCGTCCATCCGGCGCAGCGCCTGGAAGGCGTGCAGGTCGTGCTCTGCCGCCTCCTCCTCAATGTGCGCCGACTCGTTGGCCAGGAAGCGGCTGGCCGGGTGCACCCGCTCACCTGCCCGCTCCAGCGCCTGGGTGACCGGGTGCTGGGCGAGCCAGTCGATCTCGGCATCGGGCACCTGCCGTCGCAGTTCCCGCGCGATTGCCAGGTCGCGGCGGGCGTGCCCCAGCCCGATCGGCGAGGACAGGTAGAGCACCCGCCGTGGCCGGTTGATCCAGCGCGTCCAGGTAACCCGCCGGGACGCGCCGCCCGGTCGCAGCCCGTCGACGAACTCGTGAATGGCGATGTTGCATTGCACGGGGTCGCGGGCGTGCGGCACGTGCCCGCCGCCCTCGAACACCACCAGGCGCCCGCCGGTCAGCTCGGCCAGCTCCTCGCTGACGCGCAGCGGGACGACGCGGTCGTCGCTGCCGTGCACGTGTAGCACCGGACAGCGCAGCCGGGCGCACCAGTCCTCGATGTGCGCGCGGGTCGGCGGGGCCGCCCCTGCCTCGGCCAGGAGCACCTCCGGGGTGGTCTCGCTGGCCCAGCCGACGGAGTCCTCGATCCCCTTGGTGGAGCGGGGCTCGGAGAGCACCTGCCCGAAGAAGAACAGGGTGAAGTCCTCGTAGTGGTCCAGCCAGTACTGCCGGTTCCACTTCGCCCAGTGCGACGGCGGGTCCTGCCCGAGCTCGGGGACGCTGGAGGGCGGCAGGTCGGGCGGCGCGGCGAGGAACGCGTCCTGGCCGGCATCGGCCGGGTCGGCGGTGCGCAGCGGTACCGATCCCGCGATCGTGATGCAGCCCAGTGCCCGGTCCGGGTGTTCGGCGGCGAATTCCAGTACCCAGCTCGCCGCCAGGGACGCGCCGGCGATGACCGCCCGGTCGGTCCCGGTGGCGTCCAGGACCAGCCGCGCGTACTCGACTTCGGTGCCGTGCTGGTAGGGCTCCGGGCGCAGCGGGCGATCCGAGCGCCCGTTGCCCGGTCCGTCGTACGTCACCACCCGGTGGTGGCGGGCCAGGTAGGGGACCTGCATCTTCCACAGTCGCTTGTGGACGATCGGCCAGGTGGGCAGCAGCAGGATGGTGGTTTCGCCGTCGCCGTACACCTCATAGTGGATCTTGACCCCGTCGTGCTCGACGAAGCCGTCGCCATCAGGTTCTCGCGCCCTCATCGGGTCCCCTCTTCGTGCTCGTGGCTGAGCCGCACCAGGAACTGGTCGATCATGTCGAGGAGCTCGGCGTGCCCGTAGTCGAACCCGGTCAGCCCGTCCAGCATGATCCCCTTGTTGAAGGAGACGATCAGGCAGGTGATCGCCTTCGCCGGGAACTGGCGGGTATCCACCCCCAGCTCGCGCATCCCGTCGGCGACGGCGCCAGCCACCGTCTCGGTCCAGCGCTCGTTGATGCCGACCACGCGCGCGCGGATCTCGGGCTTGTTCCACGACATCGCGAACAGCTCGTAGACGATCTTCTGGTAGCCGCTGGCCCGGTCCTCGAACAGGTAGCGCATGGCGGTGCGCCACTTTTCGATGAAGGGCGCATCGCCGGCGTACATGGCCGCCTGCCGCTCGGTGAGCCGGGCCGTGAAGCGCTCGAGGACCCGGAGGAAGACCTCCTCCATCGACCCGAAGTAATAGTGGATGAGGCCGAGGTTGACCCCGGCCGCATCGGCCAGCTTGCGCGCCGTGATCCCGGCGTAGCCGACCTCGACCAGCAGCCGTTCGGCCGCGTCCATGATGGCCGTGGTCGCATCCGCGCGCGCCCGCGTGACGGCGTGCTCACCGCTCACCATTCCTGGCATCCAAGCGCTCCCATCACCCGGGGCGCCACGCTACGGGCGCGCTTGGAAGATCATGTTGAACGGCGTCTGGGCCGCCCGGCGCACGGACGTGAAGCCCGCCTCGGCCAGCACCTCGCGCAACCGCGCTTCACCAGCCTGCGCGCCAAGGGCGGCGCCGACTTCCTGCGATACCGAGTTCGGCACGCAGATCAGTGCCGACGCGTTGTAGAAAAGCCGCCCGACGGGGTTGAAGTTCTCCTCCACCCGGTCGCCCGCCCGTGGCTCCACCAGCATGAGCGTGCCGCCGGGCCGCAGCGACGCCAGGGCGTGGCGCGCCGCGGCGACCGGGTCGCCCATGTCGTGGAACGCGTCGAAGATCGTGACCAGGTCGAGTTCGCGCGCCGGGTACGCATCGGCCGCCGCGGTCTGGAAGGTGACGCGGCCGGAGACGCCCTCGGCGGCCGCCCGTTCCCGGGCAGCCTCGATCGAGGCCTCGTGGATGTCGAACCCGGCGAAGGACGAGCTCGGGTAGGCCTGCGCCATGAGGATGGTCGAGACCCCGTAGCCGCAGCCGACATCGGCCACGCGCGCACCGGTGCGCAGCTTGTCCTCCACGCCTTCCAGCGCCGGGATCCACGACGGCACCAGCCCAGCGGCGTAGCTGGCGCCGAAGAAGCGCGCGGTCCCGGGGAACAGGTCCGCGTGCTGCCTGCCCCATGGCACACCCGAGCCGGTGCGGTGCGACTCGGTGATCGCCGGCTCGGACTTCGCCGCCGCGATGGCCCCGAGGAACGCGCCGGGCAGCGACATGCCGGAAGGGTCGGCCATCGCGAACGCCTGCTCCGGGCTGAGTGAGTACTGCTCGCTTCGCGGGTCATAGGTGACGTACCCGCCGGCGGCCTGCGCGCGCAGCCATTCCCGCACCGGGCGAGGGTCGCATCCGGCGGACGCGGCCACCTCCTCTGGAGAGGCCGGGCCGGTTTCGGCCAGCGCCGCGTACAGTCCCAGCCTGTCTCCGACCACCGCGTTCACGGCGTGGAACGCGGCGCCGAGATCGTTTACGAACCGCCCCAGCAACTCCTCGAGCTTGGCGTGGTCCAGCGCCGCGGCCGGTGCGCTGCTTGTCATGTGCTCACCCATTCCCCGTTTATACGATTGTCTTAGACAGTTAACTTAGTCAGATGTGTAACATGCGGCCGGGGGAGGTGTCAAGGGCCGCGCCGCTGCCCGGCGCCCGGGCTCATCGCTGCGGGAGGCCCCGCTTCGCGTCGCGCAGGCCGCGTCGCCGGCCGCGTCGCCGGCCGCGCCGCCGGCCGCGCGACGGCGAGCGCCGCGGCCGTCATTCGCGCGCGGTAGCGGGAGCTCTCCGGGAAAGGCGCGGCCCGGCCGGGCAGGGCGCTGGCGCCGACGCCACTATGGCTCCCGCGCCAGCGACCAGGAGGAACGGAATCATCGCCAGGGAAAGGATCTTGGGCAGCAGTTTACGGCTGGGCTTGATCAGCCGCATGGTCCCCCCGAATGGTATCGGCCGCCCTAGTGCACTATCCGACTTTCGGCGCCGGAGGTGTCAAGCAGGCAGCTCATGAAGAGCTGGCGAACAGGGCGACCCGCCATTGGCGAAGTGTCGTCGATTTGAGCCAGCTGGCCTGGCTTCTCGCCCTACTTCCCGGTGGCCTGCCGGTACTGGGCGGTGACGCTCGCGGGAACCCGGCCGCGCTCTTTGATGCCGATTCCCCGCTCCCGCGCCCAGGCCCGCACCACCGAAGGGTCGATGGCGCTGGGCTTGCGGACGCCGCGGGCCGAACGACGCGAACTGCCGCCGACCCTGCGGGCGTGGCCGATGTACCCCTTCAGGGCGTCGCGGAGCTCGTCGCGGTGCTTGGCACTGAGGGCAATCTCATACTCGATGCCATCCAACGCGAAGCGGACGGTGCCCACAGCCTCACCGCCGTCAATGTCATCAATGAACCGCGTCGGAGCCTTCTGCGTCATGGACGCTCCAGATGTCGTGTCGAATAGAATAAATTCACGGGCCTCAACGGTTTTTCGCCGTATGGCTACCACGGGTCGCCCGCAATCTATTCGCGGTGGTTCTTGCAAGGCAAGGCTCTCACATCTCGCCTGTCCGGCCCCAGGAATATGATCGAATCTTGCGATTCTCCTGGCCTCCGTTAAGTGCGCTGGACGGCGCGACCCACGGACGACAGAACGGAGCAGGCCGTGACCTCGCGGTGGGAACTGCGCAGGTCATACCGGAAGACGCCCGGCCGGCGAAGCTGCGTCCCGCCGCGCGCGAGGGCCGCCCGCTGCGGATCAAGCACCGTGGGCGGAGCTAGGCCAGGGTGGCCCAGAACTGACGCAGGGTGGTCGCCGCCCGGGCAGGGTCCTGCAGCATCCACCAGTGGCCGAGCCCGTCGAGGGCGACCGTCTGGGCGTGGGCCCGCGCGGCGGCCCTGGCCGCCGATGCCGGGCTCAGGAAAGGGTCCTCACTGGGAATGATCACCAACCCGGGGGCTGGGATGGCCGCGAAATCCGGGCCCCACTGCTTTGCGACGTCCACGGCCGAGCGGTACAGGTCGAGGATGCAATCAGCCATGCCGCGGTTGAGGTGCGATGCCAGGTCCAGGGCTGGGTCCTCGGGCACGCTGAACATCTGGAAGACGCCCGCCCGCTCCTGGGCCGATGCCGCCAGCTGCTGGTCCCAGAAGTCTTCCCCGGCCTGCGGTGCCTGCCAGACCTTGGCGAAGTCGTGCCACTCGAACTCGGCGTCGCCGAGGCCGGCGGCATCGGTGACCCAGGATCGGACCAGGTCGGGCCGGGTCGAGACCACGCGGACCACGAACCCGCCGCCCCAGTCGTGCCCGACGAGGTCGACCGGCTCGCCGAACCGCTCGAGTTCGGCCGCGAGCCAGGCGGCGTACTCGTCCATCGTGGCTCGGAAGCCGGCCGGGCGGGCTGTGTCGAACCCGGGCAGCGACAGTGCCACGGTGTCGGGGTGGTCGAGTGCAGACAGCAGGCCCCGCCAAACGGCCGGGGTCTCAGGCACTCCATGGACGAACACGGCGGTCATGGCTCTCATACTGCCACGGCGCAGGAGCAGTCTCACGAGGCAAACGTGCAGCGCCGGTCCCGGTCAGGCTCACGGCGCTGGGATCAGGGGATCTCGATCGCCGGCAGTCCTCTTGCCGCCGCGCCCAAAGCAGCGCGCGGAACTCATCAGGCGTCCGCGTGCGCATGCGGTGACCTTGACAGGCTCTCCCGGCCAGCTGAGACTAGGCTCGTATTCTAGAATCAGTTCTGGTAAGTGAAAGGCCGGAAGGGGCTCACTCGTGATCGACTTCTCGCTGTCGCCGGAAGAGCGGGCCGTCCGCGACACCATCCGCCAGTTCATCCAGCAGGAGGTCATGCCGCTGGAGGACCAGGTCCTGCACAACGAGCGCAACGGACTGCCGCCGCTTGAGCCCGGGCAGCTCAAGAAACTCCAGCTCAAGGCCAAGGCCGGGGGCTGGTGGGGAATCAACACCCCCGAGGAGTACGGGGGCATCGCCCTCGGCCCGGTCATGTCCGCCATCATCGCGATGGAGACCGGCCGCACGTTCGTCCCCTTCCGGTTCGGCGGCACGGCCGACAACATCCTCTACGCCGGGACCGACGAGCAGAAGCAGCGATACCTCATCCCCACCATCAACGGCGACCGGCGCAGCTGCTTCGCGATCACCGAGCCGGGCGCAGGCTCCGATGCCCGCAACATCCGGACTCGGGCGGTGAAGGACGGCAGCGACTGGGTGATCGATGGCGAGAAGACCTTCATCACTAACGGCAACGAGGCCGACTTCGTCATGGTCTTCGCCGTCACCGATGCGGCTAAAGGCGCCGACGGCGGGGTGACTTGCTTCCTCGTCGACCGGGACATGGGGTGGAAGTCCGAGCCGATCCCCACGATGGGCGAGTGGGGGCCGGCATCCCTGGTATTCGATGACGTCCGCGTCCCGGAGCAGAACATCCTGGGCGAGCTCGGTCACGGCTTCAATCTCGCCATGCAGTGGATCGGCAACGGGCGCTACATGATCCCCGCCCGGGCGATCGGCTCGGCTGAACGGCTCCTGGGCATGGCGATCGAGCACGCGAAGAACCGGGTGTCCATGGGACATCCGATCGCGGAGTACCAGGCGATCCAGTGGCAGATCGCCGACTCGCACGTCGAGATCGAGGCGGTCAAGTGGCTTACGCTGCACGCTGCCTGGCAGCTGCAGAACGGCATTGACAACCGGCACGCCGCATCCATCGCCAAGCTCTCCGGCGCCGTCATGGCCAACCAGGTCGTCGACCGGGTCCTCCAGATCCACGGCGGGATGGGCTATACGAAGGAGCTGCCGATCGAGCGGTGGTACCGCGAGCTGCGACTCCTGCGCATCTACGAGGGCACCGATGAGATCCAGCGTCGCACCATCGCGCGGAACCTGCTCAAGGGCCACGCCAAGCTGGGCCAGATCGGTGACTGACGACCAGGTCCGGCAGCTGTTCAACCCCTGCTCCGTTCGTCCCCCGGGCCTCGACGCGCTCATCACGTGGCGGCCGAGCACCCGGTAACGGGATGGTCAGCTCACGTGCTGGAGCTCCTCGGGCTCGAGCGCCTCGATCGCGCTCGCGTCGACATCTTCGACCTTCATGACGCGGGCGACGCTAAGCGCCTCGAGCCGGCGCTGGCTCAGCCGCTGGTATATCGCCGCCTGCTCGGCGGCCGCGCGCTCCTGCGCGTCTTGCGGGCCGGCCGCCCCGTAGCCGACGTGGAAGGCCGCGGTGAGCTTGGCCCAGCGCTGCTCGAGCCACTCCCATAGCTCGGGGTTCTCCGCGAGGAGGCGCCGCGCGAGGTACGTGCCGTAGGCGATGTGGCGGCGCTCGTCGCGCTGGGTGAGCTTCAGCCCGGCCTGGAGGGCGGGGAGCTTGCCGAGCCTGCTGAATGTCTGCTCCCACCGCTGGTACCCGGCTATCGCCAGCACGCCCTCGACGAACTGGTTGTAGACGATGGACGCGTCCAGGATGGCCCGCGGCGACTTGTCGGTGTCGAGCCGGCGCATCACCCTGGTGAGCGGGCCGTCGAAGATGCCAGGGCGCTCCCCGAGGGCGGCCTGCTGCGCGCGGGCCAGGTCGTCGAGCGAGGCCGGGTCGAGGCCCACGGCGTCGAACCACCGGCGGAACATCTCGGTGTGCTTAGCCTCTTCCATCGCGAACATGGACAGGTACATCGTGTCCTCGAGGCGCCCCAGGTCGGACATGCAGCGCAGCAACGGGACAATGTCGAGGGTGACGGCTTCCTCGCCGACCATGAACCCCCGTGCGGACATGGCCACGAGCGTCCGCTCCTCCTCGGGCATCTCCTGCCAGTCGATGGCGTCCTGCGAGAAGTCGAGGTCGGCCGGATCCCAGAACAGCTTCTTGGACTTCTCCCACAGTCTCCACGGCACCGACTCGTAATCAAGCCCGCGCGTCGATTGGTAGCGGCGGACATCCGTCTCCTGGACCTTGTCGCCCGTCACCGGCTCGGTCATGTCTCTCCCTAGGGGCCGGAGCAGGGTGGTCCGGCGCCAGTCGCGCCGCCCTCGCGCAAAGCAGGCTGATTCTAGAATCCGTGCTCCATTAGACATGCGCGCCGGGTCGGCGGCAACCATCACCGGCGGGGCAATCCAAGTCACTACTCTCCCGAGTACACTCTTAGAATCCAGTTCTGGAAACGTCCGGAGGGTTACCCGGGCTGAGCAGCCCGCGAGGCGGAGGTACACCGGTGGAACCAGCACCACCACGGCTGCCGCGCGAGAAAGCCGGAGCCTGGCAGTGGGCGCGTACCGCGGGGACGCAGCGCGCCCTCCTCGACGCGGCCCGCGAGGTGTTCGTCGAGCAGGGCTTCGCCCACGCCAGCATCGCCGACGTGGTGCAGCGGGCCGGGTCGAGCGTGGGCAGCCTTTATCACCACTTCGGGGGCAAGAGCGAGCTGTTCATCGCGCTGTGGCAGGAGCACCAGACGGCGCACGAGGAAGCGGCGAGCAAGGCGGTCGCGCAGGCGAAGCGGGCCGGCGTCACTGACCCGTTTGAGTTGTTCTCGGCCGGGGCGCGGGCATTCCTCGAGGGCAGCTGGCAGCGCAGGGACCTGGCGATGCTGTTCTTCGGTGGCGACAGCCCGCCCGGCTTCGAGGTGATGAAGCGGCATCGAGGGCACCAGTGGATCTCGCAGAACGATTCCCTGCTGAGGCTGTCGGGGAGTTCCTTTGACCGGCTCTACACGAGCATCCTTACGTCGCTGATCGGCGAGGGCGCCAGGGAGGTCGCGGCCGCTAGCAGCCGGCGTCAGGCGAACAAGGTCATCGAAGCCGTGATCGAGTATGTGCGCAGGCTTATGGCCGGCGGCCCCTGGAAGCCACCAGCCGCGGTGGCTTCCTCAGCGCGCGGCTAGGCATCAGCCGATGGGGCAGCCTGGCTTCGCGCGTGCCTGGCCGGAGTCGGGCGCCACCATCAGGCAGGACTCATCGACAGCCTGGAACGCCATCGCGGGTATCTGCTTCAGCAGCGACACCAGGGCGTCTGGCCATTGCGGGAGCGCGCTGCCCTGGAAGTACCAGTTGCTTCCGTTGTCCGCCAGGATCAGCCCGTAATCCTGCATCTCCGTCAGGATCGCCTTGGCATCACGGCAGTACGACTGGGAATCACCGCAGAACTGAGCCACGTCGAAGCTCGCCTTCAGCCGGAACCTGGCGCCCATCGGCGCCACGTTCGGGTTCTGCTCGGAGCTTGCGTCGTGGCGGGCCGGCCACAAGTGAGCCGACTGCGTGGCCTGCGCGGTGAACCTGATCGCGTGCGTGATGGGCTTCCCCGTCTGCACAGCCGCCTGCACCTGCGCGAAGTCCAGCAGGCCGGGCAGGACCGGCAGGCCCGCCGCATCCGCTGACGTCCAGCCATCCGGGCGTAGCTGGTTGGATCGCAGTTGCCAGATGGCGCCCGAGCCCGCCGTCGAGCCGTGCGCGGAGTACTGCGCGTCCCACAGCTCGTACAGCGTGCAGGTACGAGAATCGACCATGATGGCGTGCTGGTCTCCGCCGGAGTTCGCGCCACCCTCGATCGGCGTATTAGGGCCGAACGGATACGGGCCCTTGTCGCTGTCGCTCGCGTACTGGAATGTGACCTTGACGAGCGACTGGCTGCCAGGGACGACGGTGAACGGGATGCCATAGGGATAGCCGCCCGGGTTCGGGCCGAAGTCTGGGTGCAGGAAGGTCGTCGCCGAGTTCATGCTGGCCAGCCACGCCGCGCTGTGGCTGTTGACCGGCAGTTTGGAGATATTGGTGTTCCACACGTTGTCGGCCGGGAACATGGGGCAGTTCAGCGCGCCGGGAACCGCCATTGCCGTGACCGGCGCAGCCGTGACTGGGGTAGTCGTGACGGGTGTCTTCGCCATGACGGGTGTAGCCGCCGTGACCGGTGTACCCGCTGTGGCTGGCGCAGCCGCCGTGGCGGATGGAGCCGTGCGCGGCGCGGCGGTTACGCTGGTCGTGGATGCGGCCCCGCATCCGGGCGCGGACGCCGCGACGACGGCGCCGGCGACAATCCAGCGACCTGCCTGACGCGCCAGGGAACGCCCCGCTGGCCAAGGCATAGTGACGGCAAGTGCAGGCGTGCTCCATCGGAGCTTGAACATTCTCCTTGCCTTTCTTCCACATCAGCGGGGACGTATGCCCTGATCAACGGCAAGTTGCCATGTCGCTTCGACGGGCAGCAGACGCTGCCAACGATCTGCAACGAGGTGATCTTATCGAGCTTGACCTGTGCATTTGTGGTCGAATTGGGTCACTGGCCCGCCAATGGCACGGGGAATGGAAGCCCGACGGCTCGCCCGGCTACTGGTCCTGGTCGCGCTGGCCCTCATCGTCAGGCGTCTGGCGGACCCCCAGGAAACCCTCGGCGAGGTCTCCCGCCTTCTCGATCTGGCCCTCGAACTGCGAGCCCAGATGATCTTCGGCTAGCTCCTGCACCTTGTCGATGCCCTGGTGGACCTGGTCCGGATGCTCGCTGGCCAGGTCCTTGGCCTTGTCGAAAAGTTCGCCGAAATCAGGCATGGCGCATACCCCCAGATCGCTCGCGATAATTCCTCCGCCATGGTAGGCGCTGCGGGCCACTCTGATACCCCAGTTACCGATGTGGCGGAGCGTAGCCGTGCTGAGCGCCGCGTCACGGCATGGTTCGGCGTGGGAAAGCCGGGCAGTGGACGGGCGGCTTGGCATGGTGCCGCTGCGCGGGGCTTGAAGGAGGCTTCGTTGTGATACGAGAAGAACTGGCGAGGCTCTTCACGCTAGGGGAGCGGCACCGCCGGCTGTTCGCGCGGTTGCTGCTCGCGTTCGGACTGTCAGTCCTGGTCTTCGTCATCGGTACCGTGCTCATATGGGTATTTGAGAGCGGCCAGAAGGGCGGGGATATCCACGGATTCGGTGATGCCGCCTTCTTCTGCTCGGTGCAGTTGCTAACGGTTTCGTCGAGCATGACGAACCCGCTGTCGTCGGCTGGCAAGGTCATCGACGTGGCCCTCGAGGCGTGGTCCATCTTCGTCGTAACCGCCGTAGCGGGCAGCTTCGCCACGTTCTTCAGCTCAGGCGACAAGAGCTAGCCGATGCTGAACACGGCGGCGATCCCGTCAGCACCGCGGCGGCGGCCGGCCGCCGGGATTCTGCGGTCTCGGCATCAGGCACGCCGCCCGGGCCGGGGGGGGCGAGGATCGTCCCGGCGGTCGCATGCGAGACTTGGTTGATGGCCTCGCCACTGCGCTGCCTGGTCACCGGAGCATCTGGGTACATCGGCGGACGACTGGTCCCTGAACTGCTCGCCGCGGGGTACGGCGTGCGGTGCATGGCGCGGGACCCGCGGAAGGTAGATGGCCGCCCCTGGTCCGGTGACGTCGAGGTCGCGTCCGCCGACGCGATGGACGGGGCCGCGGTGCGGCGCTGTCTTGAGGGTGTCGACGTGGCCTACTACCTCATCCACTCCCTGGGCAAGGGCGCGTCGTTCGAGCAGCGGGACCGCGACGCGGCGGGGATATTCGCCGGCGCGGCTGCGCCCGCGGGGGTCAAGCGCATCGTGTACCTGGGCGGCATCGTTTCCGGCCAGGCCAGCGGCCTGTCACCGCACCTGCGCTCGCGCGGGGAAGTCGGGGACATCTTGCTGGGCAGCGGCGTGCCGACCGCCGCGCTGCAGGCCGCCGTGATCATCGGCAGCGGGTCGGCGTCGTTCGAGATGCTCCGGTACCTCACTGAGCGCCTGCCGGTGATGGTCACCCCGAAATGGGTGGGAACCCGCATCCAGCCCATCGCCGTCCATGATGTGCTGCGCTATCTCGTCGGCTCCGCGGCGCTGCCCCCCGACGTCAACCGCGCCTTCGGCATCGGCGGTCCGGACGTCTTGACCTATGCGGAGATGATGCGCCGGTACTCGCACGTGGCAGGGCTGCGGCCGCGCGTCCTGATTCCCGTGCCGCTGCTCACGCCCCGGCTCTCGTCGCTGTGGGTCGGCCTGGTGACACCGGTGCCGGCCGGCCTGGCCATGCCGCTGGTCGAATCGCTGCGGAACGAGGTCGTCTGCTCCGAGCACGACATCGCCAGGTACATCCCGGACCCGCCCGAGGGCCTCATGCCCCTCGACCGGGCCATCGCCCTGGCCCTGCGGCACACCCGCGAGGGCCAGGTCTCCACCCGGTGGTCATCTGCCGCCACGCCCGGCGCCCCCAGCGACCCGCTGCCCAGCGATCCCTCGTGGGCCGGCGGCTCGCTCTACGTGGACGCGCGGATCAGCGTCGTCCGCGCCTCGCCCGCGGCACTATGGGAGGTCATCGAGGGCATCGGCGGCGCGACCGGGTGGTATTCCTTCCCGGCCGCCTGGGCAGTACGCGGGCTGCTGGACCGGCTGGCCGGCGGCGTCGGGCTGCGCCGCGGACGCCGCGACCCGCGGCACCTGCTCGTCGGCGACGCGCTGGACTTCTGGCGGGTAGAGGCAATCACGCCCGGGTCGCTGCTGCGACTGCGCGCGGAGATGAAACTGCCCGGCCTGGCCTGGCTCGAGCTGGCGGTCGGCCGGGACCATGACGGCATGACCACCTACAGCCAGCGGGCCATCTTCCAGCCGCGCGGACTCGCCGGCCACGCGTACTGGCGCTCCATATCCCCCTTCCACGGCGTCGTGTTCGGCGGGATGCTCCGCAACATCACCAAGGCCGCCGAACGGGCCGCCGGTTAGCGCCGGCGGCGGCTTGCTACGTCAAGCAAGTATGCTGAGGCTGTGCGCCCCGACGCCCATCACCGGCCCGCTGCCCTCAACAACGAGGAGGAGGCTTTTATCCGTGCCTTCTCCCGGGCGCTCATCATCGTGCCGCGGGCTCTTGACGCCGACCTCCTCCAGGGCCAGGGCATGTCGATGAGCGAGTACACGGTGCTCATGCACCTATCCGAAGCGCCCGACAGGCGGACGCGCATGAGCGACCTCGCCGCCGTATGCGCGCTTTCGCTCAGTGCTATCACCCGCATCGTCGCACGCCTGGAACAGCAGGACCTCGTCCAGCGTGAGCGGTGCGGCGCCGACGGCCGCGGTTGGAACGCCGTCCTCACCGATGCAGGCCTGGAACGGCTGCGTGACGCGTGGCCCACCCATCTGGCCAGCGTGCGACGGCGTGTCTTCGACCATCTGCAAGGCGTCGACCTTCCGGAGGTGACCAGGGCGCTGCAAAGCATCACGGCCCCTGGCACCGGCCGGCACCGGTCCGACACCGTCTGAGGGAGCGCCCAGCCCGGGAGCGCCAACGGGTTGAGCGGGGCGCAGCTGCCCCGCGCCGGCGGCGGCGGCCTCACGCTATGGGTGGATGCCCAGCGGGCCCAGGATGCCGGCGTCGATGCGGGCGGAGTTGACCAGGGCGGCCGCGTTCGCGGTGGTGAAGACGTCCGCGGCCGCGAGTCGCCCGGTGTACTTGGCGACGACCGGAGCGGCGGCCTGGTCGGCGGCCGCGTCGAGGTACGAGCGGGCGAAGGCCCAGGCGTTGGGGCCGTACTTGGCGAGGAACGGGGCGGGATCCAGTGTCTCGATGGTGGCGTGGGTGCTGGCGGTGAGGTCGTTGATGTAGTCGCGCTGCAGGACGACGTCGGCGCGGGTGCCGAGCCGGCCCATGTGCCCGCCGACGAGCGTCTGCCACTGAGTGGCGAGCACGGTGTCGTGGGCGTCGACCCAGCCGGGGATGTCCTGCGATTCGGCGAGGTTCTTGAAGGGAACCCAGCCGGGGAAGATGACGTCGACCACCATCAGCGTCGCCGCGGCCGGGACGTGGATGAAGATGTTGTCGGGGGTGTGGTTCCGGCCGTGGTACGACAGCACCAGCCGCTCGCCGCCGACATGCAGTTCGTAGCGGTCGTCGAAGGTGACGTCGGGCAGGGGGCGATTCGGGTCCCGGGCGGTCTTGAGCAGCCGCTTCGTTTCGCGGTGCGCTATGCGGGTGACGCCGTCGCCGAAGATGGACGCGGCGCCGATGTGGTCGGCGTGGAAATGGGAGTAGACCAGGTGGGTCACGCGGGTGGGGTGGCGCCGGGCTCGGGCGACCTCCTCGATGGCGCGTGGCAAGTTGTGGCCGATGGTGGGCGGCACGTCGACCACGATGTTGCCTTCGGGGGTGGTCAGGAACATGGCCTGGGAGAAGCCCTCAGTGACCCAGTACAGGTTCCCGCCGATGTGGCCGACGAAGTAGCCGGCGTCGTTGAGGGCGGGGCCGAGCGCCGCGGGCGGCACCGGCGCGTAGTCGGGCAGGTCATCCGCAGGTACGGCGGCTGAAGGGGCGGCGGACGCGCGGGGTTGGTCGAGGGCCAGCCAACCGGCGGCCATTCCGGCCGTGGCGGCGGCGGAAGCCAGGCGCAGGACGGCGCGCCGGTCGGAGTGCGGGGACGGGGTCATTGATCCTCCGGAGGACTCTGGGGTCGTCGGTGGACCCGACAGTATCCATAATTACTTGCTTTAGCAAGCAAATATCTATGGACGCAGGAGCCGCCCGCCTTGTCGTGAGGCCTATTTTCCCGCTGTGGCCCGCCATTCTGCTCGTGGTTGAGGGGCGGTAAACCACTGTCGTTTCCTGTGCGTCATCTACATGGTTCACCAAGTCCATGCTGGTGTCCTCAGGAGCGGGGAGTCTGCGTCATGCGGCGTATCGTTAGTGCGCTTGTCAGCGTGCTTGTGCTCGGGTTCGCGCTGTCCGGAAGCGGTGCCGCGAGCGCGGCCGGAGCCACCACGCTGGTCCTGGCCAGCGTCTCGCTCGACGGGAACGCACCCGCCAATGTGGTGTTCCTGACCGGCGACTGGGGCGGCGACGTCCTCCACGTCCAGGGGACGACGACCGGCACCAGCTCGCCGCTGACTGTCACCGTGGGCTCGGAGCCGTGCGCGGTCCCGCCGACGCTAACCGGCTCGGCCGCGGACTTCGATGTCGCGTGCGTCCTCCCGGTCCTGCCGGCCGGGCAGGCCCTCGACGTCACCGCCAGCATGGGCGGCCAGACGGCGACACTCCCCAGTGCGGTCGTGGTCCCACAGCAGCCCACCGTGTCGAGCGTGTCCGGTTGCGCGGACAATGCCGACGGGTCGACCAGCCGGTGCCCCGCCGCCGGCGGCCTGAGCCTGACGCTCACCGGCACCAACTTCGCCAACGACCTCGTCGCGCTCATCGGAGGCCGGGTCTGCGCGAGTCTCGCCGTCACGTCCACGACGACGGCGACCTGTGTTCTTCCCTCCGGCTCGGGCACCCAGCCGGTCACGATCGCCAGCGGCGTCGGGGTCGTCCCAACCACCCTCACCGTCAGCTACGCTGCCCCGCCCCTGCCTCCGCTCCCGGCACCGGCCCACGTCACGGCCGTGCCCGGCGATGGCACCGCGACCGTCACCTGGAGCACAGCCGCCGACCCCACCGCGACGGCCTTCCAGGTCACGCCCTCCGCCGGCGGAGCGACGCTGCCGCCGGTCACCTTCAGCCTGCCCGATAGCGGCGCCCCGGCCACGATGAGCGTCCAGGTCGCCGGCCTCGCCGATGGCGTCCCGGTCACCTTCACCGTTGCCGCCGTCAGTGGCTCGCAGGTCGGAACCGAGTCCGCGCCCACGGCGCCGGTCGTGCCCTCCGCGCTCCCCTCGGCTCCGGTCGGCCTTACCATCCGGCAGACCCTCAGCCACCTGACGCTCTCCTGGACGGCCCCCGGCAGCAACGGCGGCAGCGCCCTGGCCGGCTACACCGTGACGCCGTACCGCGACGGGGTCGCGCAGCCGGCGATCGCCGTGCCGGCCAGCGCCACCTCGGTCCAGCCAAAGCTGCCGACCGGCATCTACGTCTTCGTGGTATCAGCCGTGAACGCAGCCGGAACCGGCCCGGCATCCGCCCCCTCCGCCCCTGTCCTCGTCGTCGCAGGCCTCGGGTAGCGCGGCCGATTGCGCGGGCCTGGAAGCGAGGTTGGCCCGGCCCTGAATTCCGGGCACCCGCCTCCAGTGACGGTCACGCCTGGTGATTCCCATGACGCCGGTGGTGCCCGGGCGCGGAACGGGTAGACGTCAGGCATGGCATCGCCCGAGATCACGCTGACGCACCTGGACGAGCCGCTGTTCGACGGGGCGGACGCAACCAAGCGCGACCTGGTGGACTACCTGGAGGCGGTCGCGGACCGCATCGTCGGCGTGCTGAGCGGCCGGCCGCTGTCGGTGATCCGGGTGCGCGCGGGCCAGCGTCCGTTCATGCAGAAGAACGTGCCGGACTACGCGCCGCCATGGATCAAGACCGTCTCGATGTGGGCGGAATCGTCGCACCGGCAGGTGCGGTACGCGCTGTGCGAGGACAAGCCGACGCTGATCTGGCTCGCCAATCAGCGCGCGGTGGAGTACCACGTCACGCTCGGCACCGCCGAGCACCTGGATCGGCCCTCCTACCTGGTGCTCGACATCGATCCGCCGGCTGCGGGCGAGTTCGGGCGGGCGGTGGC
>JAICUO010000948.1 GCA_025935815.1 Streptosporangiaceae bacterium | reverse complement strand
TGGCCCGCCCGGCTCGTCGGCAGCCACCTGCTGGTGGACGAGACGACCGCGTTCGCCATCGCGCAGCGGGATCCGCACCACCGCCGGGCGGCGTACTGGATCACCGGCATCGGCCTCTTCGTCACCTGGAACATCGGCAGCCTGATCGGCGCCGTGCTGGGTAACGCGGTCGGCGACCCGGACACCTTCGGCCTGGACGCGGCGTTCCCGGCCGCGCTACTGGCTCTGCTGCTGCCCAGCCTGCGGCAGCGGGAACCGCGCCGCATCGCCGTCGTCGGCGCGGGCGTCGCGGTGGCGACGACTCCACTGCTCCCCGCCGGCCTGCCGGTACTGCTCGCACTGACGGGCCTGGTGGCCGCGGTGCGCCGCCGCTCGGCGGGTCCGCCGCGGGGCGGCACGGGGCAGGAGCAGGTCGATCCGGATCGGTCGCCGCCGGAGAGCGGGCCGGCCATGGCCCGATCCGCGGTCGCGTCCACGGAGGGGGGCACGGGCTCGTGCTGATGATCGCGGTGATCGGGCTGCTGGCCCTCGGTACCTACAGCTTCCGGCTGGCCGGCGTGCTCATGCACGGCCGGCTCAAGCTGCCCGCCCCGCTGGCGCGGGCCCTGCCACTGGCGGCGACGGCGCTGCTGGGGGCGCTCATCGCGACCGCGGCGCTGACCGAGAACGGCGGCTTCGCCGGCTGGGCGCGCCCGGCCGGCGTGGTCGCGGGCCTGGTGGCGGCGCTGTGCCGGCTGCCGTTCATCGCGGTCGTGGTGATCGCCGCGGCCACCACCGCACTGCTGCGGCTGGCGGGCGTGGCCTGAGCCCGGGGCCTGCGACAGGGCCGCACGGAGGCGGCGCGCTGCAGCAGGCGCCCAGAATGACCGCTCAGATCTTCTGGCCGACCCGGACCTGGGGCTTGGGGATGCGCAGGCGGCGGATGCTGACGGCGCGCATGAAGACGTAGAAAGGCAGGCCGCGCAAGCCATCGGTCTCCTTGGGCAGCCGCTGCGCGGCGAGCCGGCGGACCTTGCGCACGGTCAGGTAGGCGTCGACGACGGCCGCCAGGACCATGAAGATCAGCAGGCCGTTGGCGGCGCTGCGAATGACCACGGGGAAGGCACCCATCGACAGGATCAGCGTGGCGAACAGCCCGAAGAACATCACGGTCGCCAGGTTGTAGCGGCTGTCCACGACGTCGCGGGCCAGCCTGCGCACCGGGCCACGGTCCTTGGGGAGCAGGTACTTCTCCTCGCCGGCCATCATCCCCTCGCGGGAGCGGCGGCGCAGGTCGGCCTGCTCCTGGCGGGTCTGGGCGGCGTAGGCCTTCCGGTCGGTCGGCTTCGCGTCGGTCAGCCGGGGGTTGGCGGAGGGACGCCTCGGAGTGGCCTCACCCTTCTTCGGGGTGTAGGCCTTGCGGATGACCGCCTCGGTCAGGACCGGGGTGGATTCCTCCAGCTCCGGCTCTGCGGGGGGAGTCGACTGACGACGGAAGAGCGATGCCACCTGTGAAGGGTAGCCGATCCGGTGAGGGTGGTGGCGGGTCGCTCTGCGCGGGTGAGCGCGCAACGCGACGGGCGGCACAGCGCGACCCGTGTCACACTCTGCCGCCCGGAAGGCGTTGCGGCTCAGGGGCGCTCGGCGTGCGCACCGAGCGCGGCGAGCTTGGCGTCGAAGTCCTCGTAGCCCCGGTTGATCAGGTTGACGCCGAAGACGTTCGAGGTGCCCTCGGCGGCCAGTGCCGCGATCAGGTGGCTGAACCCGCCGCGCAGATCGGGGATGACCATGTCGGCAGCGTGCAGCTTGGATGGTCCGGCGATCACGGCCGAGTGCCTGAAGTCGCGGCGACCGAACCGGCAGGGGGTACCGCCGAGGCAGTCCCGGTAGACCTGGATGGTGGCGCCCATGGTGTTGAGCGCGTCGGTGTAGCCGAAGCGGCGCTCGTAGACCGTCTCGTGCACGATCGACAGGCCGCGGGCCTGGGTGAGCGCGACCACCAGCGGCTGCTGCCAGTCGGTCATGAAGCCGGGGTGCACGTCGGTCTCCAGCGCGACCGCGCGCAGCTCGTCACCCGGGTGCCAGAAGCGGATGCCGCCGCCCGGTGCGTCGTCGACCTC
>JAICUO010000472.1 GCA_025935815.1 Streptosporangiaceae bacterium | reverse complement strand
GGTCGAGTACGGCATCGTGCTGGCCATCGTCGCCTCGATCGTCGACCACCTGCGGCACAGCTACAGCCCGCTCAACAGCGTCCTGGTGAAGTCACCGGAAGGGCACTGGCGGCCCGTCCCGGTTGCGCCTGGCGCCCGGACCGAGGAGGGGCTGGTGATCTACCGGTTCGGCACGAGCCTGTACTTCGCCAACGCCAGCAGGCTGACGGAGGACGTCACGGCCCTGGCCGACCACGGCGGCCCGCTGCGCTGGATGGTCTTGGACTGCGCCGCCATCGGTGACGTGGACTTCACCGCGTCGATAGTCCTCGGCAAGGTCGCCGAGCATGTGCGACAGCATCAGGTGCGCCTGGTCCTCAGCTCGGTCCTCGGCCCGGTGCGCCAGCGGCTCGACCGTTACGGAATCAGCAAGGGCCTGGGGCGCGATGCCTACTTCGACACGCCCGGCGAGGCCCTGGAGGCCTTCCACTCCGCCGTGCGGTAGCGGTGACCGGTGACCGCGGACCGCGCCGGGCCGGGCCGGGCCGCCGGAAAACCCGGGTGACTGGCCCGCGGCCGGCCGGTTAGCGTGGGAAGCGTGACGGACGCGATACCGCTGGCGTCTGGCGACGAGGACTGCTACTACCAGGACCCGGCGCGGTTCTTCGCGCGGCTGCGGGAGTCCCGGCCGGTCGCCCCGCTGCGGACGCCGGATCGCGGGCGGGCCTGGATCATCACCCGCCACGCGGACCTGCGGGCGGCCCTGGCCGATCCCCGGATGGCGAAGGACGTCCACCGCTGGCCGGGTGGCGGCAGGTCCCGGCCGAGCGAGGAGGCGGGCCTGCACGCGCACATGCTCAACAGCGACCCGCCCGACCACACCCGGCTGCGCCGCCTCGTGCAGAAGGAGCTCACGCCGCGCCGGGCCGCGCGGCTGCGGCCGCGCGCCGAGGTGATCGCCGCGGGCCTGCTGGATGACATGGCGGCGGCCCGCGGTGACGTCGTCGACCTGATCGGCGCCTACGCCCGCCCCCTCCCGATCACGGTGCTGTGCGAGCTGCTCGGCATCCCGGCGGCCGACCGCCGGTGGATCTCGGCCGCCGTGATCGACTACGGCAAGCGCGAGGAGTCCCGGCGCGTGACGCGGGAGCTGGCCGCCTACTTCAGCGAGCTGATCGCCGCCAGGCGCGGCGCGCCCGGCGATGACCCGCTGTCGGCGCTCATCCGGGTCCATGACAACGCCGGCGACGCTGACGGGCTCAGCGGCACCGAACTCCTGTCCACCGTCTTCCAGCTGGTCATGGCGGGCTTCGACACCACCGCCAACCTGATCGCCTCCGGCGCCCTGGCGCTGCTGACGCACCCGGAGCAGCTGGCCCGGCTGCGCGAGGAGCCGTCGCTGCTCCCGGCGGCCGTGGAGGAGCTGCTGCGGTTCACCAGCCCGGTGAACTACGCGACCGACCGGTTCACCACCGATGACGTGCCCGTCGGCGACGTGGTGATCCCGGCGGGCCAGTGGGTCCTCAACGCGATCACCTCCGCCAACCGCGATCCCGCGCAGTTCCCCGACCCGGACCGCCTCGACCTCGGCCGCGACGCCAGCGGCCACGTCGCCTTCGGCTACGGCGCGCATTACTGCCTGGGCGCTCCCCTGGCCCGCATGGAGGCCGGGGCCGCCATCGGCGGCCTGCTCGCCCGCTTCCCGGGGGTATCGCTGGCGGTCCCCCCGGAGGAGCTCCGCTGGCGCCGGGTCAGCCTCATGAACGGGCTGGAGTCCCTGCCCGTCCGCCTCGCCTGAGCCGCTATCCCCACACCCGCGCGGCGGTGGACGCGACGAGCTCGAGCTTGCGGCGCTCGTCGTCGACGGTGATCAGGTTGCCGAGCGAGCCGGAGGCGAAGCCGCACTGCGGGCTTATCGCGAGGTTCTCCGGCGGAACGTAGCGGGCCGCCTCCTCGATTCGCCGGCACAGCTCGTCGGGGTCCTCCAGGCGCGCGACCTTGGTGGTGACCAGGCCCAGGACCACGGTGGGGCCGCCGGGGCCGGGCGGGACGAAGCGCAGCGGCTCGAAGCCGCCGGCCCGCGGCGTGTCGTACTCCAGGAGGAACCTGTCCACGGGCACCTCGCTGAACAGCCGCTCGGCGACCGGCTCGTAGCTGCCCTGCGCCAGCCACGAGCTGCGGTAGTTGCCGCGGCAGACGTGCATGCCGACGGTGACGTCCGGGCTCAGCCGCTTGACGGCGGCCACGACGCGCGCGTCGGCGGTGACCGCCGCGTCCAGGGCCGCGCGCGGGTCGACGCGGGCGCGGGTGCTGCCGGTCTGCGCCGGGTCGATGACCTGGTTGTAGCTCAGCGAGTCGAGCTGGATCCAGCGGACGCCCTGCCCGATCAGGCCGGCGATCTCCTCGACCTGCAGCGCGGCGAGGTCCTCGATCAGGTCGCCGACCGTCGGGTAGGCGCCGGCCGATAGCCGGGGGTCCCAGATCATGCCGCCCATCGAGGCGCTGATCATCGTGACCTTGAAGGCTCCCGGGGCGTGGGCGGCCATGAACCGCGCCTCGACGGCGGTGAGGTCCTGCTTGCGCGACACCTTCCGCGTGGCGGCCACCCCGTCGGTGAGCGTCTCCTCCGGGGACAGTTCCGCGCCGTCGCGGTACCACTTCATGGTCCGGGTCGCGGGCGTCACGCCGTCGAGGGACTCCATCAGGCCGGCCCGCCACGATTCCCGCCGCGCCTCGCCGTCGGTGAAGACCCGCAGGCCGGCCTCCCGCTGCAGGGCGATCAGCTCCAGGATCGCCTCGTCCTCGGCCTCGCGCAGCTCCGCCTCGGTCAGCGCGCCGGCCTCGCGGGCCTCGCGCGCCCGCAGCAGCCGGGGCGGGCGGAGCAGGCTGCCGACGTGCTCGGCGTGGTGGGCGGTAGTCATGTCAACGCCATGGTCAGCTGCGGCACAATGCAGATGATAGGCGCTCACTCGGCCGGTGCGCGGCTAAACGCCCCGCCCGGGCGAGGGTCACGCGCGGGTGAACGTGCCCAGGCCGGTGGCGTCGTAGTACTCGAGGGTGACGCCCTGGGCGCGCGTTCCGCCGGCGCCCGGGCTGAACGTGGCCGCGGTGATGCCCACGGCGTTCTCCCCGGTCGGGAAGAACGCGAAAAGGTCCCCTGACCAGTGCTTGAGCGGGAAGTCGCTCGGCTTGGGGCCGATGAGCAGGTGCAGGGCCCCGCCGACGGCGGTGACCTCGACGGGGCCGTAGTAGGGGTTCTCGTAGGTTCCCTGGTAGAAGGAGTCCGGCTGGGGCGGGACGGGGCTGGCGGGGGGCGTCTTCCCGGCGAGCTGGCTGTGGTTGACGTACATCTGGGCGAATCTCTCGCCGAACAGGGCGAGCCAGTTCTGCTGCGGGCTCCCGGCGTAGACGTGGTCGAGGAAGTAGCCGATGATCGCCTCGGGCACGCCGATCGGCATCCCGTTGGTCAGCACGACCATCCCCAGGCCGTCCAGGGGCACCATGGTGATCGCGGTCGCCGCCCCCTGGGCGAACCCGCCGGAGTGGCTCAGGCGCAGCCGCCCCGTGTAGTCGTAGCTGACGTTGGTGCCGAGCCCGTAAAAGCCGCTCCGGGCGCGCGGCACGCTGGGCGTCCCCGACCGCGCCCAGGGCAGCCAGGCCTGGGCGAGGGCGTCGCCGCCGATGAGCGGCTGGCCGTTCCAGGTGCCGCCGGCGAGCTGCAGCGTCAGCCATTTAGCCAGGTCGCGCACAGTCGAGCTGGCTCCCCCGGCGGGTGCCTGCGGGTCGGCGTCCCGGGTGTACTTCTGCACCCACTGCGCGCCCTCGCGGACGTGCATCGCGGCGCGGTCGTCGAAGCCGAGGAAGTCCGAGTACCGGAAGCTGGAGGACAGCATGCGGACCGGGTCGAACAGCAGGTCGCGGGCGAGGTCGGGCCATGGCTGGCCTGCCGCCGCGGCGGCGGCCACGGCGGCCGCCGTCAGGCCGAAGTTGGTGTAGTGCCAGGTGGCCCGGAAGGGCGCCAGCGGCTCGAGCCGCAGCTGCTCCAGGACCTGCTCCTGGCCGTACCCGAGGTCCTCGAGCAGGTCACCGGCGTGATCGGGCAGGCCGGACCGGTGGGAGAACAGGTCACCCAGCGTCACCTGCGCGGTGACGTACGGATCGGCGAGCGCGAACGAGGGCAGGTGCCCGGTGACCGGGTCGGTCCACTTCACGGCCCCGAGGTCCGCCGCCCGGGCGACCACCGTCGCCGACAGCGGCTTGGAGACCGAGGCCAGCTGGAACACGGTGTTCCCGAGCGGGTCGACCGGGGCGCTCGTGGTCATGTCGCGGATCCCGAAGCCCCTGGCGTACAGGACCTCGCCGTCGTGGACGACGGCGGCGGCCAGGCCGGGAACCCCCGTCTCGGCCATGGCGTGGCCGATGATCGCGTCCAGTTGCCCCAGCGCAGCAGTAAGCATCTGCGGATTGAACGGGACCAGCGTCTGCAGGTCAGGCGCGATACCCGGTACGCGCAATGAGGCATTCTCCTGGAAACCAGCCATTTCCCCCACCCCTTAGTCTGCCGGTCTGAGCAGGCAAGACAGTAACACAAGAGTCGCGACGCCGACAGAACGAGGCATGGGCTCGGCCGGGATAAAGGGGACACGGGAAATGCGGAGGGCATTGCCGGCATGAATGCATTCGACTGCCGCGAATTAAATGGCTGCCGCCGGGCTGGCCGATGCTGGCGGCCAGGTCTGGCAGGCGGGCATGAGCTCGCGCCACCGCGCGCCGGCGTCGCAGGGCTCCCGCCCGGCCAGGTGGGCGGCGAGGCCTTCGACGTGCGCCCGGACCTGCCGCCCCCGCGGACAAGATTGCGTGCGCTGCGCGGCAGGCCAGTATCCCGGTTGCCGGCGCGGCCCGCGGTTCCGATCATGGGTTCATGAGTGATGGGCAGGAGGCCGCGCTGTTCTGCGTGGTGGCGAACGTCGCCGGGCAGGCCGCGCACGGCGAGGGCGGCCGGGACCTGCGCCGGGGAATCAAGCACTTCGCGGCAGGCGCGAAGGTGTGGGTGCTGCCGCCGCAGTGGGGCGACGGGGGCGCGCAGGTCCTCGTCGCGGGCTACCACCGGGGCACCCGGGGGCGCGGCCTCGTGCGCATGGTCGTGCCGCGGCGCCATCTCACCGCCTTCCGGGTCCAGGCCGTCTACAGCCCCGACGTCGCCCGCGAGCTGACCAGGCCCCTCACCGAGCTCGGCCGGCCGCGCGCCCCGGCCATGTGGCCGACCCGCGAAGCGGCGGTGCAGGCGGCTGAGCGCTGGCGAGACTGCCCGCCCGATGCCTGATCCGATGGCCGTGACCCCTGAGCGATCGGCGGTGCTCGGCTCGGTGGCGCGGCGCCTGGCGGCCAGCCGGCCCGGGCACCCGCTCCGGGTGGGCATCGACGGGGTATGCGGCTCGGGCAAGACGACCTTCTCGCGCGAGCTCGCCGGATTCGTCACCGCGGCCGGCCGGGCCGTGGTCATCGTCTACTCCGACGGGTTCCATCATGTTCGCGCCCGCCGCTACCGGCAGGGGCGGGAGTCGGCCCAGGGGCATTACGACGACGCCTACGACCTCGGCTCCCTGGCGGAACGCGTCCTGCTCCCCCTCGGGCCGGGCGGCGGCCGGGGCTATGCCGTCCGGGTCCACGACCTCGCCTCCGACGCGAGGATCGACGACGAGACGGCCCGGGCGCCGGCCGACGCCATCGTCTTGTTCGCGGCGACCTTCATCCAGCGTGGCCGGCTGCGGGACCTGTGGGATGAGATCATCTACCTCGACGTCCCGCAGGAGGCAGCGATCGCCCGCGGGGCCAGGCCCGGGCCGAGCGCGTACACCAGCGCGCCGGTCAGATGGCGGCTCTAGGCCGCCCTGGCAACGGGGTCACGAGGCCCTTACCCTCGGCTGCATGCATGCCCTGACCACTGCCCGGCTGGAACTGCCGCCCTGGCGGGATTCCTTCGAGGAAGGCCTCGCGCGGCTCGCCGCCGATGAGCGCGTCGTGCGGTACGTCGGCGACGGGCAGCCCTGGAGCGCTGAGCACGCCCGTGAGCGGCACCAGGCGTGCCTGCGGCACTGGGAAGAGCACGGCTTCGGCTGGCGCGCGATACTGGACGGCCCCGGCGGCCGCTTCCTCGGGGTCGCCGCGCTCAGCTACCTCGGCGCGCTCGTCCCCGGCATCGCCGAATCCGCGATCGAGATCGGCTGGTGGCTCGACCCCGGCGCCTGGGGCCAGGGCATGGCCACCGAGGCCGCCGCGGCGATCCGCGACGAGGCGCTGGGCCCGCTGCGGGCCG
>JAICUO010000188.1 GCA_025935815.1 Streptosporangiaceae bacterium | reverse complement strand
GTGCGCGGAGTGGAAGGCGGGGAAGTCGATCGCCTGCTGCAGGTTCATCCCGTGGTGGACGTGGCGCAGGAAGAAGTGCAGCGTCCACTGGTCCTGCTGGTCCCCGCCGGGCGTGCCGAACGCCAGGTACGGCGACCCGTCGCAGGCGCGCAGCGCCAGCGTCGGCGTCAGCGTGGTGCGCGGCCGCTTCCCCGGCGCGATCGTGGTCGGCAGTCCCGGCTCCAGCGCGAACATCTGCGCGCGGGTCCCCAGGCAGAAGCCCAGGGCGGGGATCACCGGCGAGGACTGCAGCCATCCGCCGCTCGGCGTCGCGGTCACCATGTTCCCCCACCGGTCGGCCACGTCTAGGTGGCAGGTGTCCCCCCGCCGCGCCTGCGCGCCTGGCCCCCGCAGCCGGGCCGACCGGCCGAGGGGCTCCCCGGTGGCCGGGTCCAGGCCCGGGTCACCGCTGGCCCGCTGCCCGTCGGCCCCGCTGGCGCCCTGGCTACCGCGTTCCCCGGCCCGCAACGATTCCGTGGCGAACGCTGGCAGCGCCGCCGTCCGCCCGCCCGGTTCGCCGGCGATCAGGTCACCGGAGGCGCCCTCGCCGATCAGCGTGCGCCGGGCGTCGTTGTAGGCGGGCGACAGCAGCTCCGCGAGCGGGACATCCGCGAAATCGGGGTCACCGTACCAGGCCTCCCGGTCGGCGTAGGCGAGCTTGGCGGCCTCGGTCACCAGGTGGACGTACCGCGCGCTGCCGGGGTCCAGCGCGGCCAGGTCATACCCGGACAGCAGCGCCAGCTGCTGCAAGAACACCGGCCCCTGGCCCCACGGCCCGGTCTTGCACACGGTGAGGCCGGCGTAGTCGTAGGTCACCGGCGTTTCCAGGCGCGCGCGCCAGTGGGCCAGGTCGTCATACGACAGCAGGCCGCGGTGCCGTCGCAAGGTCACGTCCATGACCTCGGTCTGCGCGAACTGGGCGATCTCCTCGGCGACGAACCCGTCGTACCAGGCCCGCCGCGCCGCCTCGATCTGCTCCTCGCGGTCGGCGGAGGCCGCCTCCGCCTCGTCCAGGATCCGCTGGTAGGTCGCCGCCAGCGCGGCGTTGGCGAACAAGGTGCCCGGCGCGGGCACGTCGCCGCCGGCCAGGTAGACCTCGGCCGAGGAGTGCCAGTGCCTGGTGAAGATGTCCGCGACCGACGCGATCGCCCAGCTGATCGCCGGGACCAGCGGGAACCCGGCCGCCGCGTACCCGATCGCGTAGGAGAGCACATCGCGCAATGGCAGGGTCCCGTACTCGCGCAGCGTCAGCAGCCAGGCGCCGAACGCCCCCGGCACCGTCGCGGCGAGCAGCCCGCTGCCGGGGACGAGGTCCAGCCCCAGGCTCGCGAACGCCTCCGGCGTCGCGGCGGCCGGGGCGGTGCCCTGGCCGCACACGACGAACGTCTCGCCGCGGCGCGCGTCGGGGCCGATGATGGGCACCTCGCCACCGGGCCCGTTCAGGTGCGGCTCGACGACCTGCAAGACGAAGCCCATCGCGACGGCGGCGTCGAATGCGTTGCCGCCCTTCTCCAGCACGGCCATGCCAACGGCGGAGGCGAGCCAGTGGGTGGACGCCGCCATCCCGAATGTCCCGGCCAGCTCCGGCCTCGTCGTGAACTCCGGGATGCCCGCCATGTGCTGCTCTACCTCCCGCTCGGCTGTACACCAAGCCTCGCTCGCTCCGCTCAGCCCATCGGCCACCGAGCGGCGTCGGCCACTCCTTCGTCGCGCGGACGCGTCTGGCGCACCACGCCTCTTGCTGTTATCCCGCAAAGGGGGGGGTCTCATCTAGCACGATAAGGGGCAGCGGGCCGGCGATGTCGTCGGGGGCGGCCGGAACGTAGGCGAAGTTCTTCGCCCGCGCGCCGCCGTCCACGACCAGGTCGATGCCGCTGATGAGGCGCGCGTAGTCGCTGCACAGCCAGGCGACCGCGTGGCCGATGTCGGTTGGCGTGCCGGTGGTGCCCATCGGGACCATCGGGTTCCGCGGCCCCTCGAACCTGGCCGGCTTGCGCCACGGCTCGTCGGTCCCCTCGGGGGCGCCGAGGCCGCCGGTCGCGCCGGGCCGCAGCCCGAACGGGGTCCGGCCCTCCCGCGCCCACTGGGCCAGCAGCTCGGGGTTGTCGGGGTTGGGCGCGGTCGGGGTGAAGCTGTTGACCCGGATCCCGTAGGGCGCCAGGTCCATCGCGGCGGCGCGGACGAAGTTGTTCACGCCGCCCTTGTGGAACGCGTACGCGCACACGCCCGCGCTGCCGTTCCAGCCGTTGGAGGAGGAGATGCACACGATCGAGCCCTTGACGCCGCGCTCGGCCATCGACCGGCCGACCCACTTGGTGTTGAGGAACGTGCCCATCGCGGAGACCAGGACCGCGCGGCGGAATCCCTCCTCGGTCTCATCCAGCACGCCCCGGCCGCCGAGGAGCGCCGCGTTGTTGACCAGGATGTCGATCTTGCCCCACTTGTCGAGGACGCTGCCGACGTAGCCCTTGACCGTCTCCTCGTCGGTCACGTCGCCAGGGGCGGCCATCGCCTCGCCGCCGTTGCGCTCGATCCGCGCGATCGCCGCGTCGATCGACTCCTTGGACACGTCGTTGACGGCGACCCGCGCGCCATACTTGCTCAGCGCCAGCGCGATGCCGCTGCCAATGTTGGGTCCCGCGCCAGTGACGAGCGCGACTTTGCCTTCCAGCGAGATCTCCACCGGCACTCCTGTCATCTCGTGAGGTTGCGCCTCCCACCGTAGACCGGCGGCCCGCGCCCGATCACTGTCGCCGGAGACAAGAAACCCGGCCCGGCTTGGCTCACGGGCCGGGCTGAGCTCCGCCGGCGGATCGGGGGACGACGGTTAGAACGCGCGTTCGGCGTGTTCCGGCACTGGGGATCACGCGGTGACTGTTAGCGTTGCGTCACATGGACGAGCTGAACGCGCGGGTGCGCGCCATCTGTGATCTCAACGTGGCCGATTCCCGTGAGGGCAGCGGGCGGCATGAGTATGACGGGAGCGCGCAGGACCTGTCCCCGGCCGGGGTCGCCGCCGGGCTGGCCGCGCTGCACGCCGCGCGGGCCGGATCGCCCGCCCTCGCGGACTCCCACGATGAGGCGCACCTGCGGACGTTCGAGGACCTCCAGCAGGTCACCTACGGGGACCTGGAGCTGCACCGGCGCAGCCCGCTGCACTTGCTCGGTGAGCTGGACCTGGCCTGCTACGACAAGGACTACGCGCCGCCGGCGCAGCGGGCCGCCGCGCGCGCCGCGCACCTGGCGGCGTGGCCGCAGGTGATCGACGCGGCGCTCGCGTCGCTGGATTCCCTCAGCGCCCCGGTCGCCTCCGGCCTGCTCGGCGCGGTCCGCGGGCTGGCCGCCGGGCTGCCCGCGGGCGCGTACGCCCAGTCGCGGGACGCCGCGCTGGCCGCGCACGCCCGGCTCGTAGAGCATGTCGAGGCCGCCGCCAAGAACGGCGACCCCGACTGCGCGCTCGGCGCCGCGGGCCTGAGCACGCTGATGAGCACGTCCGAGGCGATGCCGGTCGACCTCGGGGACCTGGCGCGGCGCGCGGATGCCGAGCGGGACCGGCTGCTGGAGCGGCTGCGCGAGTCCTGCGCGCTGATCGACTCGTCCCGGCCCGCGCTGGACGTGGCCCGCGAGCTGGTCAGGGACCACCCGGACCGGGCCGGGGTGCTGGAGGCCGCCCGGTACTGGACGACGCGGGCGCTCGACTTCACCCGCGAGCGTGACCTGGTGCCCTACCACGACGGGACGTGCGTGGTCGAGGAAGCCCCGGAGTCGCGGCGCTGGGCGATGGCGATGATCACCGTCAACGCGCCCGGCGAGCCGGACGGCCCGTCGTATTACCACATCACCCCGCCCGAGGAGTCCTGGCCGGCCCAGGAGACCGAGGAGTGGCTGGAGGTGTTCAGCGCCACCACGCTGCCGGTGATCACCGTGCACGAGGTCGCCCCCGGGCACTTCTCGCACGGCCGCGCGATCCGCTACGCGCCCACCGAGGTCCGCCGGGTGCTCGGGTCGATGGCGTTCATCGAGGGCTGGGCGCACTACGCCGAGGAGCTGTGCGTCGAGGAGGGCTTCCTCGCCGACGACCCGCGGTTCGCGATCGGCGTCTGGCTGGAAGCCCTGGTCAGGGTCACCCGGCTGGCCTGCGCGATCGGCGTGCACACGGCCGGGATGACCGTCGCCGAGGCCGCCGGCCGCTTCGAGTCCGACACCCACCTGCTGGGCTCGGCCGCCGCCTCGGAGGCCCGCCGGGCCACGTTCGACCCGACGTACGGCCGCTACACCTGGGGCAAGCTGGAGATCTACCGCCTGCGCGAGCAGGCCCAGCGCCAGTGGGGCGCGGACTTCACCCTGCACCGCTTCCACAAGGCCCTGCTCGACCTCGGCTCCCCGCCCCTGGGCCTCATCGGCACCGCCATCGACCGCGGCTGAACACGCGCGGGCACCTCTGCGGCCGGCTCAATGACCCACCCTGCCCCGCCCGTTCGGGCATGATGCCCTCCAACGGGCCGGCGACCGTCGAGGCGATCGGGCGGCTGGCCGGGACGATCACCGGGACGGCGAACCTCGCCACCACCTATACCAACGAGTTCGCCATCGCCGCCAACGCGGCGCAAGGTTTCCCCGTCGCCAGCTAGGGCAGTCCACGGCGACGACTCGCCGCCCTGTTTCCCCGGCAGGGCGGCGGGTCGTTAGCGTTCCCGGGGGCCGCGATACCCTGTGGGCGTGCGAAGGCTTACCCGGATTGCCGGCCTCGTGGCCGCGGCGCTGCTGGTCGCGGGCGCGGGCGCCGGGTGCTCGGCCAAGGCGGCCTCCGGCCCAGGGTCGATCGCGGCGACGGCCGCCTACATCCAGCTGCCGACCGGGAAGACCACCGTCGGGTACCTCGACATCCGCAACAACGGCGTGGCCGCGGACCAGCTGGTCTCGGTGAGCACCAGCGTGGGCGGGACCGTCGCGCTGCGCGCCCCCGCCAGCGCCGACGTTACCCCGGTGGTCATGCACACGGTCTCGTCAATCGACATCCCGGCCGGGACGATGGTGCAGCTCGTGCCGAACAGCTACCACCTGCTGATCACCGGGGCCGGCCCGATGCGGGACGGCAAGGACATCACGCTGGCGCTGAAGTTCGCCCACGCGGGCACGGTCACCGTGCTCGCCCTGGTCACCAACCCAGGCAGCAGCAGCGGCGGCTACTTCGGCTTCAGCTAGCCGCCCCCGCCCAGCGCACTAGCGCCTAGCGCGTGGCGCCCCCGGGCGCCTCTTGCTGTTATCAGAGCCGACGCGGAATTCGCCGCCGGCGCCCGGCGCCTCCCGGCGGCCGGTTACGCGCACCTGGACCCGGCCGAACCGAGCGCCCCTCGCGGCACTGCCGTCACCACGGTAACGGCCTATCGCGAAGACTTTTATTCTCGGGAAGAGTTTTCATCGTATAGCTATAAAAAGTCTTCGCATGTCGAAAACTCTTCGGGATCAGTTCTTCGCCGGCAAGAAAACTCCGGCTGGCCTGCTCGGGGGGGCGGGAGAGCAGGCCAGCCGGAGGGTCACCCGGCCGGAAGCGGGTTCGGCCGGACGTCATGGAAGGGGCGCCGGGGCCGCCTTCGGTATCAAGGGTACAGACCGACGCGCATCACACAACTACCCTTAAGTAATCTTTACCTGTCGTAAAAGTGCCACTTGGCGTAAACTCGCCAGCCGAGTCCCCGGGTGGCCAGGGGCGGCGAAAGGGCTATGCATGCTGAACGCGGTGGGCGTCACGGGAGTGGCCGCGCAGGTGTACTCGACGCTGATCGAGGCCGACCAGCCGACAGTGGAGGAGATCGCCGCCGCGTGCGGCGTCACCGCGCGCCGCGTGGCCACCGAGCTGACTGCCCTGGAGGAGCGGGGGCTGGCGTACCGGCTTACCGGGCGGCCCGTCCGGTACCGGGCGAACGCGCCGGACGTGGCGATCGCCGCGCTCATCGCGCAGCGCGAGGCCGAACTGCAGGCGGCGCGGGCGACAATGCACCAGCTGGCCGAGGTCTTCCGGGAGAGCGCCCGCAGCCGGCATCCGGATGGCCAGGTGGAGGTGGTGCGCGGGCCGGACAACATCGCCCGCGCGGTGGCGCGCGCGGCCGAGGCGACCCGGCAGCAGCTGCGGGGCTTTGACCGCCCGCCGTATACCGAGACGCCCGGGGCCAGCTACGGGCTGGAGGAGCGACGGCTGGCGGCGGGGGTGGCGTACCGGGTCATCTACGACGCCGAGGCCCTGGACATCCCGGGCCGGATGGCAGGGGACATCTTGCCGTCGATGGCGGCCGGCGAGCAGGCCCGGGCGCGGCCGACGCTGCCGATCAAGCTGATCATCTCCGATGACCAGCTGGCGGTGATCCCGGCGGCGGTCACCTCCCGGACGGTCGACACGACCTTCGTCATCCACAGGTCACCGATCCTGTCGGCGCTGATCGCGCTGTTCGAGGCGGAATGGGAGCGGGCCATCCCGATCCTGGGACCGGACGCGGGGGCGGCCGCCGGAGGCCAGGCCGGCGCCAGCGACGGGGCGGGCACGGGCCGGGCCGGCCGCCACCCGGACGCGGAGAGCGCCGCGCTGCTGGCCATGCTGGCGGCCGGGATGACCGACGCGTCGATCGCCCGGTCGCTGACGTGGTCGATGCGGACGACCCAGCGCCGGATGGCCCAGCTGATGAGCGAGCTCGGCGTGAACAGCCGCTTCCAGGCAGGCCTGGCCGTCCGCGACCGCGGCTGGCTGTAGCCGGCTTCGCCGCCTCAGCTTTCTGTTGCCCTTAGCCGTTTTCTGTTGCCCTCCGCCGTCTCGCGATATATCGTGGTTGCGGGATCCGGGTTTTGGCTGCTCGGGCTGGCTGCGCTACGGAGGGTGCGATGTCTTCTGGCTTTGGGGCTTCGGGGCCCGGGTCTACAGGCGATGGAATGCGGGTCGGCAACGCCGAACGCGAGGTGATCGCGGGGGAACTGCGCGAGCACTACGCGAGCGGCCGGCTAACCCTCGAAGAACTCAACGAGCGGGTGGAGGCTGCCTTCGCCGCCAAGACGCGCGCCGACCTGAGCGCGGTCATGCGCGACCTGCCGTCCGCCCAGTCGTTCCTGCCGCCGACCGCGGGCGCCCCGGGGCCGGGCCAGCAGTGGGGCGGGCAGCCGTGGGGCGCCGGCCCGCCCGGGGGCGGGGCCGACGGCCCGGGCACCGGCTGGGGTCACGGTGACTGGGGTCACGCTGGCTGGGGCGCGGGTGGTCCGGGTGCGGGCTACCGCGGCGCGTGCGGCGCCGGGCGACGAGCCGGATCCCTGTTCTCGACCATGGTCGCCGTAGCCTTGCTGGGCCTGTTCGGCGTGATGGCGGTGGCCGGCTTCGGCATCGGCGGCGGCCGCCCGCTTGGCATCGGGCTGCTGATCGCGGCGGTCGCGCTGCTGCGCCGCCTGATCTTCGGCCGGCGCCGGGCGCGCGGTGGCGGCCGATCGCGCCGCCGCTGGTAACACCCGCCTGCCAGCGGCGCTGCTGGACGGTGCTCGCGGACACGGTGCTAGCGGACACGGTGCTCGCGGACACGGTGCTAGCTGAAGGTCACCTCTGACATTCGGCCGCCGGGCGCCCGTGGGTTCCTTATCGATGAGCACCGATCTATCGTGGGAAGAGACGACGAGTTTCCAACCACGTACGGGATGCCCTCATGGCGATGCGCGACGACGGCCCAGCTCCCGGCCCCGCAGGCAGGGAGCGCCTGGCTCACCGGGAACGCCCGGCTGGACGGAATGAGCCTGGACAGCAGCGCGCAGCTGGCAGACGAGCGCACGGTCCGGCCCAGCAGGCGATGCGGATCGGCGACGCCGAGCGCGATACCGCCACCACCGAGCTTGGCGATCACTTCGCGGCCGGGCGGCTGACGCTTGACGAGTTGCACGAGCGCATCGCGCAGGCGCTCTCGGCGCGCACCCATGGCCAGCTCAGCCGGGTGATGCGCGACCTGCCGTCGCTCAAGCGGGAGCCGCGACCGGGCCCGGCCCACAGCGAGCCGTTGCTCAGCGACGGCCAGCGTCGCGCCACCGCCGACGCCAGCGGGGACGGGCGATTCGCCGCCATCGGATTGCTCCTGCTGGCCTTGCTCATCTGGCTGTTCACCGTGGTGGTGTTCACCCGGCACGGCTACTATCACCCGTACCCGCACCACCCGTACTCGCCCTGGCACCACCCGTAAGCCTGACCGCGGACCGTCACTGCGACACGCGCTGCGGCACCACCAGGTAGCGGAAGGCGCCCGGCCGCGCGCCATCCTTGTCATCGGCCGACGCTGATCCATCGGCCGACGCGGTCTCTTCGGCTGACGTTGCCTCACCGGCTGACGGTCCCTCGCCCGCTGACGGTGCCTCGCCGGCTGACGCGGTCGGTTCGGCTTCGGTGGCCGTCGGGCTCGCGGTGATGACAGCAGGCTTGCTGGGGCTGCTGAACTGGAGCCGGACCCGGGCCGGGCCGGCTTGCTGGCCTCCGGCCGTCTCGTCCTCGGCCGCCGCGCCCGGCGCGCCTGGCGCGGGGGCGGTGCCCGTGGCCCCCGCCGTGGCGGCGACCATGCCGTCGACCAGGTAGTGAGGGTTGAACGCGATCACCGGCTCATCGCCGGAAAACCACGCCGGGACCGATTCCCGGGCGCGCGCCTGGCCCTGCGTGGCCGCGATCACCGTCACCTTGCCGGGACCGAAGGACAGCTGGACCGGGGTGCCGCGCTCGGCGACGAGCGAGACCCGGCGCAAAGCCTCGGTGAACGCCTCGGCCGGCAAGTCCGCGACGCAGCTGAACTCGGCCGGGAACCGGGACCGGTACTTCACGAACTCCCCGGCCAGCAGTCGCGTGGTCAGCCGCCGGTCACCCGCCTCGAAGCCGATCATGGCGTCGCCGCCATCGTCGGCCTCCCCGTCGCGGAGCATGACGCGGACCGGCTGCCCGGGGTGCATCATCCGGGCCGCGTCGGCCAGCGTGCGGGCCGGCACCAGGAGCGTGTGCGGACCGTGCTCGCCGGCGGGCTCCCACCCGAGGTCGCGCACCGCCAGCCGGTAGCGGTCGGTGGCGGCGAGCGTCATCGTCGCCCCGGCCAGTTCCAGGCTCACCGCGGTCAGCATCGGCAGCGTGTCGTCCCGGCTCGCCGCCGGGGTGACCTGTCCGATCGCGGTGCCGAAGGCGCCCCCGTCCACCATTCCGGCGACATGCGGGACGTCAGGCAAGTCCGGGTACTCCTCGCGGGGCAACGGAACGAGCGTGAAGGACGCCTCGCCGCAGGTCATGCTGACGCCGTCGGGGTCGTCCCACCACTGCACGGGCAGCGCGGGCAGGCTGCGCGTGATCTCCACCAGCAGCCGCCCGGGCACCAGCGCGGTGCCGGGCTCGGCGACCTCGGCGGGGACCGTCATCCGGGCGGATACCTCATAGTCAAAGCAGGCGAGCGTCAGCCGGTCCCCGTCGGCCTGCAGCAGCAGCCCAGCGAGGACCGGGATCACGGGCCGGCTCGGCAGCGCTCGCGCCACCCACGCCACGGCCTCGGCGAAGGCGTCCCGCGCAACCGTGAATCTCATACCTGCATCCTGGCATGGGCCACCGACATTCCGGCTAGCTCAGGTGCTTGCCGAAGAAGGCGAAGATCTTCTGCCAGCCGTCCATGGCCGCCTCCGGCCGGTAGGCGGGCCGGTTCACCGAGAAGAAGGCGTGGCCGGCGTTCTCGTAGACGTGGAACTCATAGGCCTTGCCGGCCGCCTTCAGCGCCTCCTCAAGCTCGGCCACTTGCTCGGGCGAGGGGTACTTGTCCTCTGCGCCGAACAGCCCGAGCAGCGGGCAGGAAAGCGCGGGCGCCTTGCCCACGAGCGGCCCGACCTTCAGCGGCGAGCCCTGCGGCGGGTCGCCGACGACGAACGCGCCGTAGCAGTCCACCGCGGCGTCCAGCGGCAGGCTCACCGCGGCCAGGAACGACTGGCGGCCGCCGGAGCAGTAGCCGATGGTCGCGACCTTCCCGTTCGCGGAGGCCAGCGCGTTCAGGTACCTGATCCCGGCGTCCACGTCGCCGACCAGCCGCTCGTCCGGCACTCCGCCGCCCGCCCGGGCGACCGCGGCCGCGTCGTCGGGGCTCGCGCCGGGAGCCTCGCGCCAGTACAGGTTCGGCACGATCGCGTTGTACCCGTTGACCGCGAAGGTCCGCGCGATCTCCTTGGTCTGCGGGTCGTAGCCGGGCATGTGGTGAATGACCACGACGCCGCCCACTTGCTTACCCGGATCGAGCGGCCGCGCCGAGTACGCCTCGATCTCGTCACCGCCATGGCCGGTGATCATTACGGTCTCCGCGATGATCGCGTCAGACATTGCCTGCTCTCCTGTCGTAGTCCGGGTGGAACGGCCGAGGGCCGGGGACCGGAGCGTTGTTGTCTAAACAAGGCCCGGGGGAACCCGGGCCAGGACGGCCTCGATCGCCTTGGCCAGGGCGCGCGCGGACTCGGCGGTCAGCTCGACCGCCACCCGCGCCGCCGCCCCCTGGGCGGGGGCCAGGAAGTCGATGTTGAGCGTGTGGTCTTCCGGCGCGTGCACCGGGTGGTCGAAGTAGACGCTGCCGTCCGTGACCCGGAACCAGCCGTCCGGCCCCTTGGCGCTTCCGCTGACCGCGACCTTCTCGGTGACGTACGTGCACATGGGCAGTCCTCCCTGCTTCCCGCGCGACTGAACACCAAGGCGCGCTCGGCCGCTGCTTCCCGCGCGACTGAACACCAAGGCGCGCTCGGCCGCCGGCGCCGCGACGGCTAGCCGCATCTTCCCACTAGCTCGTTAGCCATGCGAACCAACCGCCGATGTTGGGGATGATCACCCGTGTTGTCCCTGGCGCAGGATGGCCCGGAGCCGGGGGTGGCAGACTGACCACCATGACCTACGTGCCAGCCGCTGACCGCTACGCCGACAATATGCCCTACCGCCGCACCGGGCGCTCGGGGCTGAAGCTCCCGGAAGTCTCCCTCGGCCTGTGGCAGAACTTCGGCGACGCCAGCCCGATCGACACCCAGCGCGCGATCTTGCGCCGCGCGTTCGACCTCGGCGTCACCCACTTCGACCTCGCCAACAACTACGGCCCTCCGTTCGGGCACGCCGAGGTCAACTTCGGGCGGATCTTCGCCGAGGACTTCCGGCCGCACCGGGATGAGCTGGTCATCTCCACCAAGGCGGGCTACGACATGTGGCCCGGCCCGTACGGCGAGTGGGGCTCGCGCAAGTACCTGCTGGCCAGCTTGGACCAGTCGCTGAGGCGCATGGGGCTGGAGTACGTCGACATCTTCTACAGCCACCGCTTCGACCCCGACACGCCCCTCGAGGAGACGATCGGCGCGCTGGACACGGCGGTGAAGTCCGGTCGCGCGCTCTACGCGGGCATCTCTTCTTACTCCGCCGAACGAACCCGGGACGCCGCCGAGATCCTCCGCTCCCTCGGGACGCCGCTGCTGATCCACCAGCCGTCCTACTCGATGGTCAACCGGTGGATCGAGGGCGGCCTGCTCGACGTCCTGGGGGAAGAGGGCATCGGTTGCATCGCCTTCTCGCCGCTGGCGCAGGGCGTGCTGACCGGCAAGTACCTGAACGGGATCCCGGAAGGCTCGCGGGCCAGCCTGAACGGCTCGCTATCGAGGGATCAGCTCAGCGACCGCACGCTCGCGCACGTCCGGAACCTGAACGAGATCGCCGCCGCCCGCGGCCAGAGCCTGGCCCAGATGGCCATCTCCTGGGTGCTTCGCGACCAGCGGGTGACCTCAGCGCTCATCGGCGCGAGCAGCGTGGCGCAGCTGGAGGAGAACCTCGCCGCGGCCGGGAAGGCCGCGTTCACGCCCGAGGAGATCGCCGCGATCGACAAGGACGCCGTGGAAGCGGGCATCAACATCTGGTCCGCCTCCAGCGCCCACTAGTCCGCCAGGGCGCCCCGCGCTCGGCGAGCGCGGGGCGCCGGGCGCCCGGTCGCGACGGTGACCAGCGCCGTAACCGTGCGCCTATCGGACGCGGTCTCCTCACGAGCAGGTGATGCTCGCCGGAGCCGCGTTCGTCCCGGTGACGTTGGCGATGAACCCGAAGTTGACCGAGCCGCCGGCTGGGATCGACGCGTTGTAGGACACGTTGGACACGGTGACCTGCTGGCCGGACTGCGTGTACGCGCCGTTAAACAAGGTGGTGATCTGCTGGTTGCCCGGGAAGGTCCAGGCGACCTTCCAGCCGTTCTTGGGGCTGGTGCCGGTGTCCTTCACGACCACCTGGCCCTGGTAGCTGCCTGGCCAGGAGTTCAGCACCGAGTATGTCGCCGAGCAGGCCGCCGGAGCCGGGGTCGACCCGTTGACGCTGACCGAGAAGGAGTTGGTGGCCAGCCCGGCGCCGCCTTGCCACAGCTCGAAGCCGGCCTCGATGTCGATCAGCCACCACGAGGGCTGGATGTACCCGCGGTTCATCGCGTCCGCGACGATCGGGGCGAGGTCGAGGCCGCTCACCGACG
>JAICUO010000455.1 GCA_025935815.1 Streptosporangiaceae bacterium | reverse complement strand
GGTGAGGGTCATGGTGGTGGCGATGGCGACCCGGTCCTCGCGGACGACGGGCTGGCGGACGGCTTCGCCGACGGCGAGGATGGCGGCCTGCGGCGGGTTGATGACGGCGGTGAACTGGCGGATGCCGTGCATGCCGAGGTTGCTGATGGTGAAGGTGCCGCCGGCCAGTTCGTCCGGGGTGAGCTTGCGTGCCCGTGCCCGGGCGGTGAAGTCATGTGCCTCGCGGGCGGTCTCGGTGAGGGTCTTGCGGTCGGCGTCGCGGATCACGGGGACGATGAGCCCGTCGCCGATGGCGACCGCGAGGCCGATATTGACGTTGCGGTGCCGCAGGATCCGGGTGTCATCCCAGGAGACGTTGATCTCCGGGTGAGCGGCCAGTGCCGTCGCGCATGCCTTGACGAGCAGGTCGGTGACGCTGATCTTGACGTCGGCGCCGGGGCGCTGGCTGGCCTGCTCACGGAACTCAAGCAGTTTGCCGGCGTCGGCCACGACGGTGAGGTAGAAGTGCGGTGCCTCGCGGGCGCTGGCGGCCAGCCGTTGCGCGGTGAGGCGGCGCACCGTGCTCAGCGGGATCACTTCAACGTCTGCGGCCGGGACCGCGCCGGGACCGGGCTGCGGTGTTACGGTCGCGACAGGCACTTGCGCAGGGCTGACGGGTGCGGGCCGGACATGGCCGGCGGGTGCCTGTGCCGGCTGGGGGGCCGGGCGGGCGCCGTCGCGGGCACGGGCGGCTTCCTCGATGTCGGCGCGGACGATCCGCCCGCCGGGGCCGCTGCCGCTGAGGGCACCCAGGTCGATCCCGCGCTCGCGGGCGAGCTTGCGGGCCAGGGGCGAGGCCGGCGCGCGAACCACGGCCGGCACCCCGGAGGCAGACGCGGGAGCCGGGAGTGGAACCGCGACTCGTTCTGGCTGACCGGTAGCGGGGACCGGTGACGGGCCGGCGGCTTCGCTGACACCCTCGCCGCCGATGACCGCGATCGGGGCGCCAATGGGCACCGTATCCCCCTCCCGGACCAGGATGCGGGTAAGGACGCCGTCGTCGTAGGCCTCCATCTCCATGGCGGCCTTGTCGGTCTCGATGACCGCGAGCACGTCGCCTTTGCGGACCTGGTCACCTTCATGCTTGACCCACTGGGACAGGACGCCTTCTTCCATGGTGTCTGACAGCCGGGGCATGAGGACATCGGGCATCAGTGCCCCCGGAGGGTCTCGCGGACGACCCGGGTGACCGCCCCGGCGTCGGGCAGGGCGGCGATCTCGAGCGGCTTGGCGTACGGCAGCGGCACCTCGGCGGCGGCTACCCGCCGGACCGGGGCGTCGAGGTAGTCGAATGCGCCTTCCTGTATCGTCGCGGCGAGTTCCGCGCCGGTGCCGTAGCTGAGCCAGTCATCCTCGACGATGACCGCGCGGCTGGTCTTGCGGACCGAGGCGCAGATCGTGTCCCGGTCCAGCGGGCGGAGGCTGCGCAAGTCGACGACCTCGGCGGAGATCCCGTCGCCCTCCAGCTTGCGGGCGACGTCTAGGGCGACAATCGCGGCCCGGGAGTAGCCGATGATCGTGATGTCGCGGCCCGGCTTGAGGACGGCGGCGCGGCCGATCTCCGCCACGTGCTCGCCGTCGGGCACCTCCCCCTTCGTGTTGTACAGCGCCAGGTTCTCCAGCATGAGGACGGGGTCGTCGTCGCGGATCGCCGCGGTCAGCAGGCCCTTGGCGTCGGCGCAGGTGGCCGGGGCGAGGACCTTCAGCCCAGGCACGTGCGCGTACCAGGCCTCCAGGTTCTGGGAGTGGGTGGCGGACAGCTGCTGGCCGCCGCCGCCCGGGGTGCGGATCACCAGCGGGACGCTGACCTGGCCGCCGGACACCGAGCGGAGCTTGGCGGCGTTGTTGACGATCTGGTCGATGGCCAGCAGGCTGAAGTTGATCGTCATGATCTCCACCACCGGCCGCAGTCCCATCATCGCCGCCCCGATCGCGACGCCGGTGAAGCCTTCCTCGGCGATCGGCGCGTCCCAGACGCGGTGCGGGCCGAACTCGGCGAGCAGCCCGGCGGTGATCTTGTAGGAGCCCTCGAACACGCCGATCTCCTCGCCGATCAGGAACACGTTCTCGTCCCGCTGGAGCTCGGCCCGCAGCGTGTCGTGCAGGGCCTGGCGGTAGCTGAGCACGGTCATGCCTGCCCTCCGCCGGTCACGGGGTCTCCCGGCAGGCCCCGGTACATGCCGGGCGGCGGGCTGGCGTACACGCAGTCGAACAGCGCCGAGACACCGGGGGCCGGGCTGGCGTCGGCGAAGTCGACCGCGGCGGCGACCGCCTTGTCCGCCTCGGCGCCGATGCGCGCGGCGGCTTCGTCGTCGAGGACCCCGGCGGCGATCAGGTGGCCGCGGAAGGCGGGCAGCGGGTCTTCCCGGCGGACCCGTTCGGTGTCCTCGGCGGTCCGGTACCGGGCGGGGTCGACCACCGAGTGGCCGCGCAGCCGGTAGCTGACGGTCTCCAGCAGGGCCGGCCGGCGTTGCGTGCGGGCGCGGTCCAGGGCGGCGCGGGCGGCGTCGCGGACGGCGAGCACGTCGTTGCCGTCCACCCGCTGCCCGGGTATCCGGTAGGCGCAGCCGCGCTTCCACAAGTCCGGCTCGGCGGAGGCCGCCTCGACCGGGGTGCCCATGCCGAGCTGGTTGTTGACGATCACGTACACGACGGGCAGGTGCCACAGCGCGGCCAGGTTCAGCGACTCGTGGAACGCGCCGATGTTCGTGGTGCCGTCGCCGAGCAGGCACATCACGGCGGGGGCGTCCGGCCCCCGTTCGCCCTTGTAGGCGAGGGCGAACGCGGCCCCGGTGGCCAGCGGGATCTGGCCGCCGACGATGCCGTACCCGCCGAGCAGGCGGTTTTCCCTGTCGAACAAGTGCATTGACCCGCCCCTCCCGCCCGACAGCCCGTCGGTGCGGCCGAACAGCTCGGCCATCACCCGGCCCGGGTCGGCGCCGCGGGCCAGGGCGTACCCGTGCTCCCGGTAGGTGGCGAACAGGTAGTCCTCGGGCTTTAGCGCGGCGGTCAGGCCGGTCACGGTGGCCTCCTCGCCCAGGTTCAGGTGGCAGTAGCCGCCGATCCTGGCCCGGGAGTACATCTCCGCGGCGCGCAGCTCGAAGGCGCGGATCAGCGCCATCTGCCGGTAGTACTCCCGCAGGATGGCGGGGTCCTCACGAGTCATGTCCGTCCCTGCCGGGTCCGTCATGTCACTATGCCTCCTCAATCCCCAGGGCAGGCGTCCTGCAGGACGAACCGGTCCGGGCCAGCGTGGCACTTCGGGCACCGCACCGGCGGGTGCTGGCCGCGGACGGCCTCACCGCACACCTGGCACACCCACTCGGTGGTCAGCAGCGCCACCACGTCGCCGCGGCTGACGATCCCGGCGAGCCGCTGGCCGCCTCCCCCTGCCTCTCCGCTGAGGACCGGCACCCGCCGGATGCGCCGCTCGACCAGCAAGTGCCGGACATCCTCCACGTCGGTGTCCTCGCTGACGGTGATCACCGGGCCGGTCATCACCTCGCCGGCCGTCTCCCCTTCGCGAGCCAGCAGGTCGTACTCGCTGACCAGGCCGACCACCGCGCCGTCCGCGGCCACCACGGGAACGCCGCTGATCCGGTTGTCCCGCAGCAGGGCCGCGATGACCGGGACCGGCGTGTCCGGGGTGACGGTGACCACCCGGGCCGTCATGATCTCCCTGACCTTCACGGCCTGGCCTGGCTGAGATCGGGGGCCGGGAGGGCGAGGGCGGTGAACGCCTCCCGGACCATCTGGCAGGTGAAACCCCACTCGTTGTCGTACCAGCTCATGACCTTGACCAGCGTCCCGTCCACCACCCGGGTCATCGCCGCGTCCACCACCGAGGCCCGCGGGTCCCCGATGATGTCGGCGGAGACCACCGGGTCATCGGCGACCCCGAGGATGCCCCGGTACCGTCCGCCGGCCGCCTCGTCCCGGAACGTCTCGTTGACCTCATCGCGGGTGACCGGGCGGGCGGTGACGGCGGTGACGTCAGCGATCGACCCGACCGGGACCGGCACCCGGATCGCGACCCCGTCGAACTTCCCGGCCAGGCCCGGCAGTGCCCTGGTGGTGGCGAGAGCCGCGCCAGTAGAGGCCGGGACCATGTTCGCCGCCCCGGCCCGGCCGCGCCGGAAATCCCTGGCCGGCCCGTCGATGAGCTGCTGGGAAGAGGTATACGCGTGGACCGTGGTCATGATGGCCTGCCGGATGCCGAACCGGCGGTCCAGCACCTCGGCGACCGGGGTGATGCAGTTGGTGGTGCAGCTCGCGCACGAGATCACCTGCTCCCCCGCCGGCGCCTGGTTCACGCCGTGCACTACCGTCGCCACCGTCTCGGTCCGCGCCGGGGCCGACAAGATCACCAGCCGTGCCCCTGCCGCCAAGTGCTTCTTCAGGTCCTCCTCGCGGCGGAAGGCACCGGTGCACTCCAGCACCAGGTCCACGCCGAGCGCTTTCCAGGGCAGGCCGGCGGGGTCGCGCTCGGCGAACACCGGGATCTTCCGGCCGCCGACGACAAGCGCGCCGCTGTCCGCGGTGACGGTCGTGTGCCAGCGCCCATAGACGGTGTCGTATCGCAGCAGGTAGGCCAGGTTGTCCGACGGGACCAGGTCGTTGACCGCGACCACCTTCGCGCCGCTGAGGCCTTCGAGGATCTTGAGTGCCGCTCGGCCGATCCGCCCCAGGCCGTTGATCGCGATGCTGGCCATGGCGCCTCCCGTGTGATGTTTCTGCGCGCCTTGTTCCGCGTTCATGGTCGCGCCCGGAGCCTGCAGGTTCCTTGCAGTGTCCGCCTCACCCCATCGTCGGGCCGCGGGCTTGCAAGGAACCTGCAGGCTCCCGGAGGGATTATCGGCAGCGAGTCGCGGAGGTGCAGCTGAGATGGATCTTTCGTGGGCCAGCCTGCCGCCCGCTGACGTGACCGGCACGGAGGCTTCCGGCGTCCAGGCGCGCGGCAGGGCGGCGAGCGCGGCGCGCACGCTGCGCACCGACCGGTGGTGGGCCTACCCGACGGCCACCTTCAGCGTCCTGCTCGCGTTCGTCGGCTACGCTACGTACGCGGCGATCGCCGGCCGGGAGCACTACGCCGCGCCGTACCTGTCGCCGTTCTACTCGCCGTGCCTGTCGTACCACTGCGGGGCAGTGCCGCACCTACCCGGTCATCCGCGACCTGGTCACCGAGGTGTCGGCCAACTACGGCTGGGCCCTGCACGTGCCGTCGTTCACCCCGCCGGACGAGCTGAAGCCCGGCCAGTACCGCATGCGACAGGCCGACATCGACCGCGGCCAGGAGTTCCGCAAGTGCATCGAGCGCTGGCTGTGCCAGGACGTCTGCCACGTGATCCGCGACCACAACGACAACAAGCCCGCCTACGCCGGGCCGCGGTACTTCATCCGGCACGCCGAGCTGGACATGCACCCGCTCGACGCCCGCGACCGGCGCGCCGTGCTGCGCGAGGAGCAGGGCCTGGGCCTGTGCAACATCACCAAGTGCTGCACCGAGGTCTGCCCGGCCGGGATCAAGATCACCGACAACGCGATCATCCCCATGAAGGAACGCTCCGCCGACCAGCGGTATGACCCGCTGGGCCGGGTGCTGCGCTCCTGGCGCCGCCGCGAGGACCGTCCCCCGGCAGGGTGACGAACAACCTATGAGACCGAATGGAGCTCTCGGCCCGCCGCACCCGGCCGGGCGGGAGTGCTCGACTGTGAAGGAGAACGTAGCGATGCGGGTCGATTACCACAAGGTGCTCCCCGGCGGCATGCGGGCCATGGCCGAGCTGGAACGCGCGGTGCACTCGGCCACCCTGGAGCCGGAGCTGCTGGAGCTGGTCCGGATCCGGGCCTCGCAGGTCAACGGCTGCACCTACTGCCTGGCCATGCACAACCGGGACGCCCGCGCCCGCGGCGAGCACCAGACCCGCCTGGACACCGTAGCGGCCTGGCGGGAGGCGCCGTACTACAGTCCCCGGGAACGGGCCGCGCTGGCCTGGTGCGAGGCGCTGACCGAACTGCCCCGCGCCGGCGCCCCCGACGACGTCTACGCCGCGGTCGAGGCCGAGTTCGCCCAGGAAGAGATCGCCGCGCTGACGTTCGCGATCGTCGCGATCAACGGCTGGAACCGGCTCGCCGTCGGGCTGCGGTCGGACGTGCTAAGCCTGGACGGCCTGGACCTGTCCGACGGCGCCGGATCGCGGTCAGCCTCCGGGATCGCCTGATGCCCGCGGACAGCTTCGGCGCGGCGGGCACCCTGACCGCCGGGGGCAGCAGTTACCGGATCTTCCGGCTGGACACGGTCGAGGGGGCGGCGCGGCTGCCCTACTGCCTCAAGGTCCTGCTGGAGAACCTGCTCCGCAACGAGGACGGGCACCTGGTCACCGCTACCCAGATCGAAGCCCTGGCGGGGTGGGACCCGGCGGCCGAGCCGT
>JAICUO010000325.1 GCA_025935815.1 Streptosporangiaceae bacterium | reverse complement strand
CTCCAGGAAAGACCGCAGCGGGAATCCGGCCAGCCAGTTGCCATGGGTCAACGAGGGGTGAGGAGGGATGACAGGTGGTACCAGAGTTCGCGAATTCATGCCATTCACAGTGCGGCTCCGTCGCGGCCAGATGATGGGCATACCGGAATCACGGAATGGCCCGCGCCCCTGGCGGCGGTTCCCGCATCCGAAATCCGGCGTGTTATCTCAGGAAATCCACCGTGCCACGCAAACAGCGGCTTACGCTATCCGTACGCACATCCCGCACTAACGTTTCCCTACGTCACGGAGGCCCCGCTCATGCCGCGCCCAAAGAGCCGTAACCCCGAGCAGGACCCCGCCGCCAAGCTCGGCGAGTTGCTGGCGGAACTCCGCGCGGAGGCGGGATACGCCACGCAGGACGCACTTTCCGTTGCGATCCATGTCAGCCGGGATGTCATCGCCAAGGCCGAGTCCGGGTACCAGCCCCCGACCCAGGACGTGTTCGACGCGATCATGGCCAAGTGCCAAGTCACCGAGCGCGAGCGCAAGATCTTCCTGGGCATGCTGGTGCTCGCCCGCGCCGTGCGCGGCCCCGTGCCGCAGTTCTTCCAGAAGTACCTGGAACGGGAACGGGAAGCGGAGTACCTGCTGCTGTGGTGTCCGGTGATCGTGTCCGGGCTGTTCCAGGTCTACGAGTACGCGCACGCCATGTTCACCCGGGCCGGCATGGACGAGGAAGAAGCGTCGGCGAAGGCGAACGCCCGCCAAGACCGGCAGGCCGTCCTGAACGGCCCGGACGCGCCACACGTGACGCTGCTCCTGCACGAGTCCGTGCTGCGCCGCCGGGTCGGGACCCCCGAGATCATGGTCTCGCAGCTTAACCACCTGCTGGAGATGTCCCAGCGGGCCAGTGTGGGCATCCAGGTCATCCAGGACGAGGGGTATTTCTGGGGCCTTGAGGGACAGTTCGAGATCGCTAATGGTGAGGCGATCACGGATACTGTGGTGATGGTGGCCGTGGAGGACCAGACCGTGGACGACAAGAAGGTGGTCCGCAAGGCCACCCGGTTGTTCCGGCAGATCCAAGGCCACGCCCTCAGCATCGAGGAGACGCGGGTCCTCATCACGGAGGCGATCCAGCAGTGGAGCCAGCAGCAGTAAGCGTCGGCTGGCGCAAGTCCAGCTACAGCGCCAACGGCGGCGCCGCGTGCGTCGCGGTCGGCGACGCCGGGACCGGAGTCCTGGTGCGGGACACCACGGACCGCGCGGGCGGGATGCTCGTCATCCCCGCCACCGCCTGGCGCGCCCTGCTCGCCGACATCCGTGCCTAGCTAACCCACGCTTGAGTGCTGACGCGAAGGGTCTACCGCACGACCTTTGCGGACGCATGGGTTTCATCCGCCGCGACTCAGGTACGCACCCATCGGGTGGTCATCACGCGTGCCGCGCGGATGACTGGCCGAGGACCGCTCGCGCCTGCGCCCACAGCTCGCGCACGACGTCCCCGGCGGGCCGGGCGCCGGTCAGCGGGTAGGCCTGCCCGGCCCACAGGTTCACGTAGTCGGCCAGCCCGGCCTCCCGCGCCGCCTTCCGCATCGGCGACGTCAGGTGGTGCACCTCCGGGTAGGCCGCCGGAGCGCCCGCGGAGTGAGCCAGCAGGAAGCCGTTCTCGATCCCGCGCGCGGTGCGCCCGCTGAACGCGCGGGTGAGCCTGGTCGGGGGCGCCTCCTCGGGCGGGGCGGCGTGCAGCCGGGCACGGTGCACGGCGGCGGTGCCGGCCTCGGGGCAGTCCAGGAAGGCCGTCCCCAGCGCGGCGGCCCGGGCGCCCAGGCACAGCACCGCCGCGATGGCGGCGCCGGTGGCGATACCGCCGCCGGCCGCGACCGGCGTTGGCACGCGCGCGGTGATCAGCTGCAGGAGCGCGATGAGGCCGACCGCGTCGGCGGCGCGGTCGCTCACCCCGCCGCGGTGCCCGCCTGCCTCGTATCCCTGGGCGACCAGCAGGTCCGCGCCGGCCTCGGCCGCGCGGTGCGCCTCCGCCAGCGTCGTGACGGTGACCCACGTCTCGCAGCCCGCCGCCCGCAGGTCGGCGATGACCTCCGGCCGCGGTATCCCGAAGGTGAACGACACCACGGGCACCGGGTGGGCCAGCAGGTACTCCACCTTGGCGTCCCAGTCATCGTCGTCGTGGCGGGGATCGCCCAGCGCCGCCCCGGCGGCGTGCGCGTCCTTTTCGATGGCGGCGGCGTACTCGCGCACCCGGCTGGCGTCCCCGGCCGGGCCAGGGCAGAACAGGTTCACGCCGAACGGGCGGCTCGTGAGCTCTTCGGTGCGGCGGCGGCGCCGCGCCAGGTCGGTGGCGCTGAGGTAGCCGGCGGCGAGGAAGCCCAGGCCGCCGGCGGCGGAGACCGCGGCGGCCAGTTCCGGGGTGGACGGGCCACCCGCCAGCGGGGCGCCCACGATGGGGATGTCACAGCGATCGAGGATCATGCCGCCATCTTCCGCCGGCGCGACGCCCGGCGGATCAGCGGGGCGAGAGCCCCGGCTGAGCGGGAGCCAGGCGGCTGGCGGCCACCGACCGGGCCAGGCCCCGGCGAGCCACGGCTTCCATGCCGTAGAAACCCACGTCGGCGACCAGCTTTCCCACCGCGAACCCGAGCCATACGCCACCCGGCAGTGGCCGGGCCAGCCACGCCGCGCCCGCCAGGCACCCGGGACGGACCAGGAACGCGTCCAGGGCCTCGGCGGCCGCGCACGAGGCCAGCTGCTCGGTCACCGCGTGCCACGTCCCGGCGGCAAGCCGGCGAAACCCGGCGAGATGGGCCGTGGCCCGGGACGCCGCCGCCGTCGTCTTCACCCCGATGCACCCGTAGAACCCGATGGCCTCGCAGATCGTGGCCATCCCGGCGGCGACCAGCAGCGATCCGGTGGACAGGTACCCGGCGGCGAACCCGCTGAGGGCGGTGAGGGTCCCGCACACCTCGGCCAGACCGAACCGGGCGCACCACGCCGGCCACCAACGTCCGCTCGCGATTTTGAGCGCAGCCGTCCCCTGGCGCATGCCCATGCTGACCCCCGGCCGTGCAAGCCTTCCCCCGGCTAAGGCGCGCCCCGCGCCCTGTCGTTCAGAACGCATAGCGCGCCCCGTCAGTTCAGGAGGACGCCGGCGCGTCCCGGATACATGGCCGGAAAGCCCGGGAAGCGACGATGGCGCTGGCCTTGGCGCGTCTAAACCGTTTGGGAAATCCCGTAAGCACCTGGAGCAACGCCAGCCTCGCTGTTCCCGGAAGGCCGGGGACGATAGCACCGGAAAAGACGCACGATCACGGGAATGCTGAAGCGGTCCTCCGCTCGGCATCTCATCCGTCCACTTGATGAGGCCGGCCCGGGGCGCGACCAGTCAGCGGTCCGGGCCGGGTCTGCATACGCGATGGCAACGATGAGGAGCCTGGAGGCAGACGTGGCACGGAATGCGGAACAGGACACGGCGGTGACTCTGCAACCGGGGACAGGGCAGCCGGGGACAGTGCAACCGGCGACAGGGCACGTGGCGACAGGGCAGTCGGGGACAGGGCAGGCGGCGACAGGGCAGGCGGGGCCGGCGGCGGGGGCGGGGGCGGGGGCGGGGGCGGGGGCGCGGCTTTCGGCGCAGCGGTGGGCGCTGGCCTTGTCCGCGGCGGCGTCGTTCCTGGTGGTCTTGGACGCCCTGGTGGTGGCGACGGCGCTGACCTCGATCGGACGCGATCTCGGCTCGTCCCTGGGCGGGCTGGAGTGGACGGTCAGCGCCTACACGCTGAGCTTCGCGGTGCTGCTGCTGACCGGCGCGGCGCTGGGCGACATGCTCGGCCGGCGGCGCGTCTTCGCGGCCGGGCTGGCGCTGTTCGCGGTGGCGTCCGCCGCGTGCGCGCTGGCGCCCAGCGTGGGAGTGCTGATCGCCGCCCGGGCCGTGCAGGGGGCCGGCGCGGCAGCCATCATGCCAATGGCGCTGGCCTTGCTGAACATGGCGTTCCCGCCGCACCGGCGCGGCCGGGCGATCGGAATGTACGGCAGCATCACCAGCGTGGCGGTGGTGCTCGGCCCGGTCCTCGGCGGCGCGGTCACCCAGGGGCTGGGCTGGCAGTGGGTGTTCTGGGTGAACGTGCCGGTCGCGCTGGCCGCGGTGCCGCTGGTGCTCACCCGGCTGGCGGAGCCGCCCCGGCCGGGCGCCACGATTGACGTGCCCGGGGTGCTGCTGGCCGTTGTGGCCGCCCTCGGCCTGGCCTGGGGCCTGATCCGCGGGAACGAGGCGGGCTGGGGGAGCGCGCAGACCATCGGCGCGTTCGTCACCGGGGCGGTGGCGGCCGTCGCGTTCGGGGCCTGGGAGCGCCGCGCCGCGGCACCGATGCTGCCGCCCCGGCTGCTGCGGTCGCGTGCCCTGGCGGCGGGCAACGTCGCGATCTTCGCGCTAAACGGGTCGCTGACCGTCGTGGTGTTCCTCATGCCCCAGTTCCAGCAGGTCGTCAGCGGCCAGGACCCGCTGGGCGCGGGCCTGCGGCTGCTGCCGTGGGGCATAGCGCCGTTCCTGCTGGCGTCGCCGGCCGGCGCGCTCGCCGACCGGATCGGCGCGCGGTCCCTGTCCGTGGCCGGCCTGGCGGTCCAGGCGGCCGCGGTGGCCTGGCTGGCCGCCGTGGTGACACCGAGCGTCGGCTACGGCGCGCTGGTCGCGCCCATCGCCACGTCCGGCGTGGGCCTGGCTATCGCGATCCCGTCGCTGACCAGGTCGGCGACGTCCACCACGCCGCTAGCCGACGTCGGCAAGGCCTCCGGTGCCTTCTCCACGATGCGCCAGCTGGGCGGCGCGTTCGGCGTGGCCATCGGCGGCGCCGCGTTCGCCGCGGCCGGCGCCGTCACGTCCCCGCAGGCGTTCAGCGATGGCTTCCGGGCCGCCCTCATCGTCGCGGCCGCCCTGGCGTTCGCCGGCCTGATAGCGGCGGTCGCGCTGCCCGGGCGCTCCGGCTGACGGCGCCGCGAGCGTCATACGCACAGCTGGCGCCACGTCAGCGTCTACGAGCGGCCCGCCTGACGGCCCGCCCGGCGCCCGCCCGGCACCCGCCCAGTGAATTAAGTTGACTTTTTAAAGTAGATGCTTGAGAATCTCAACCATGAGATCGAAGCCACTCATCCTCGGCGCGCTGCTGTTCGCGGCGTTCCTCGTCAACCTCGATACGACCCTGGTCAACGTGGCGCTGCCCGCCCTGGTGCGCGAGCTGAACGCCACCACCACCCAGCTCCAGTGGGTCGTTGATGCCTACAACCTGGTGTTCGCCGCGCTGCTGCTGACGTTCGGCGCCTTGTCGGACCGGTTCGGCCGCAAGGGCATGCTGCTGGCGGGGCTGGCCGTCGTGGGGACCGCGTCCCTGGCCGGCGGGTTCACGACCACGGCGGCCGAGCTCATCGCGGCCCGCGCGGTGATGGGCCTGGGGGCCGCGATGACCTTCCCGGCCACGCTGTCGCTCATCTCCAACGTCTTCACCGAGCGCCGGGAGCGGGCGCGGGCCATCGGCTTGTGGGGCGCGGTCGGCGGGGTGGCCATCGCCACGGGCCCGATCGCCGGCGGCTGGCTGCTGGAGCACTTCACCTGGGTGAGCATCTTCATCGTCATGGGGCCGATCGCGGCGGCCGCCATGATCGCGGCGGCGCTGGTCTTGCCGGCGTCGAAGGACCCGGGCGCGCAGGCCCCGGACATCCCCGGCCTCATCCTGTCGGCGGCGACCATGGCGCTGCTGGTGTTCACCATCATCGAGGCGCCCACCGACGGGTGGACGGCGGCCCGCACCCTGGCCGGCTTCGCCGGCTCGGCGGCGCTGCTGGCCGCGTTCATCGCCCGCGAGCGTGCGGCCGCGCACCCGATGCTCGACGTGCGGCTCTTCCGCAACCCGCGGTTCAGCGTGGCCAGCGGCGCGGTCACCATCTCGTTCTTCACGCTGTTCGGCTTCATCTTCCTGATCACCCAGTACTTCCAGTTCGTGCGCGGGTACGGGCCGCTGAGCACCGGCGTGCGGCTGCTCCCGGTGGCGCTGTCGGTCGGCCTCGGGTCGGTCGCCGGAACGCAGCTCGCCGTGCGGGCGGGCACCAAGCTCATCGTCGGCACTGGCCTGATCGCGATGGCGGGGTTCTACGCGTGGGTGACGGCGACCGCCAGCGCGACGTTCAGCTACCCGGCCATCGCGGTGCAGATGGTGGTGTTCGGCCTCGGCATGGGCCTGACCTCGGCGCCGGCCACCGAGTCGATCATGGGCGCGGTCTCGCGGTCCATGGCCGGCGTGGGGTCGGCGGTCAACGACTCCACCAGGCTGGTCGGCGGCACGCTCGGCGTCGCGGTCCTCGGCAGCGTCTACGCGTCGGTGTACGGGTCCCGGCTGACCGCCGCGATGCCGCACGGGGTGACCGGGCAGGTCGCGGCGTTCGCGCACCAGGGCGTCGGCGCGGCCTACGCCGCCGCGGCTACGATCGCGGCGCGCGGTAATCCCGGCCTCGGGCAGGCCCTGCAGCTCGCGTCGGCCAACGCGTTCCTGCGCGGCCTGACCGTCGGCGCGATCGTCGCCGGGGCAGTGGCGGCGGCCGGGGCCATCCTGGTGACCTTGTTCCTGCCGCCTCATCCCGAGCAGCCGCCCAGCGTGGCGGCTGGTGCGGTAGAAATCGGTGCGGTAGAAGCCAGCGAGGAAGCGCACGCATGACCGCGCACGCAGGACGTGGCGATCCGGGCGGGCAGGGCGCTACCGTCGGCGACGGGACGCACGAACCGGGAGCGGCGCGAATGAAGACCTACAGCCAGTACTGCGCGACGGCGCGCGCCCTTGACCTGGTGGGCGATCGCTGGGTGCTGCTGATCGTGCGGGAGCTGCTCATCCAGGGCCCGTCGCGGTTCACCGACCTGCGCGCTGGCCTGCCGGGCATCGCCACCAACCTGCTAGCGGCCCGCCTGGCCGAGATGGCGGAAAACGGGCTGCTGACCCGGGTCGACGCCCCGCCGCCGGTCGCCACCGGCCTGTACCAGCTCACCGAGCGCGGGCGGCAGCTGCGCCCGGTGCTCGAGGCGCTGACCGAGTGGGGACTGCCGACGATGTCCCTCGAGCGGGAGGGGGACGTGGTCCACGGAAGCTGGCTGGGCATGATCGCCGCGGCGCGCCTGCGTGACGCCCACCCAGAGCGCGGCCCGCTCACCATCGCCATCGACACCCCCGAGGCGCCGGTCCACCTCGTCAGCCGCGATGACGGCGCGGGCGGCGGCGGGCTCGAGGTCCGCCGCGGCCACCCGGCCAAGGCTGACGCCCGGCTGGCGGGCGAGGCCCGGCTGATCGGCGGGTACCTGTCCGGCCTGCTGTCCCTGCCGGAGGCCCGCGATAAGGGCCTGCGCGCCGAGGGCGACGAGGACGCCCTGCGTCGCCTCACGCCCAGCCAGCCCGTGCCCGCGACCCCGACCGGGAGCAGCCAGTGACGAGGACGCCGCCTCCTGGTGAGCCAGCTGCCCTATCGTCGGGACGGGTCCTGGTGATCCAGGCCATCGCCGTGGCCCCCTAGGGGCAGGGTGACCCACACTTCCTTGGCCGGCCTGTCGCTGCCGCCGCCCCCGCGGACGGCAGCGGCAGGCGCGGCCCCACATGCGCCGGGGAACAGGGCCGCGACGATCCGCAGCCCCCGGCCGTGCTCCTCGAACCACGGCACCCCGGCACCGGGATCGGCGAGAATTCGCGCGATCACGGCGTAATCGCCGCCGCCATCGGCCACGGCGAGCGTCACGGCGTCCCCGCCAACGCAGACGCGCAGTTCCCGGGGACCGGGAGCGTGCAGTCCGGCGTTGGCGACAAGCTCGGCGACCGCTAGCTCGACATCGTCGCGCCGCTCGGCGCAGACGCCCAGGCGGTCCAGCACCGTGATCACCGTGCGGCGGGCAAGGCATTCAGGTTTGTGGACGTCCAGCGACACCGTGGTCACGGTGCCGGCATCGCCGGTGGCCGGCAATGGCGGACGCGAAATGATCCTGGCCCCCCGGCGGGCCCGGGCCGCGTCTATGGCGTGCGACATATCTTCCTCAGCTGCTTCCCATTGACCGGCACCGTGATGATCCCCCGAGGGCAAACCGGATGAGGGAAAGCCCGGTAAGCCCAGGGGGCGTCTTGAACAGAGGAGATCGGGGTGAAGCACTTGCTGTTAACCTAATCACGCAATTGCGCGGCTCGCAAGATTATGGCTGAAGCTAGGTATGTCTCTAGGTCTATACCTATGCCAGTGGCCCAGGTTACGGACCTTATTCGGCAATCCCTCACGTGCGGGTATCGCGGCTGGAGGTGAAGATCAGAAAGTGCACTTGCGTCGCCTGAACTTGCACAGCTAACTTCTCAAATCAGGGCAAGAGCTGCAAATCCGAAACCGGACCCATCCTTCTCGATAATTGCCGGCGCTATCAGCGGGTGGCGGGGCCGGGCGAGGGCCGGGGCGCGCGACGGTGCCGCCGCCGCCCTGGCGGAAACGCGAGGGCGCCATCGCCGACGGGGGCCCGGGGGCCGGGGCGGCTAGCGGGGAAGCAGGCGGCGGAGCTGGGTCACGTGGGCGGGGGTGAGCTCGTCGAGGGAGTGCGCGCCGAGCAGCTTCATGGTGCGGACGACCTGCTCAGCGAGGATCGTCACGGCCCGGTCGACCCCGGCGCGCCCGCCCGCCATGAGGCCGTAGAGGTAGGCGCGGCCGACGAGGGTGAACCGGGCGCCGAGGGCGATCGAGGCGACGATGTCGGCGCCGTGCATGATGCCGGTGTCGATCACGACCTCCACGTCCGCGCCGATCTCGCGCACCACGTCGGGGAGCAGGTGGAACGGGACCGGGGCGCGGTCGAGCTGCCGGCCGCCGTGGTTGGACAGCACGATGCCGTCGACGCCCAGGCCGGCGAGCGTCTTGGCGTCCTGGACGGCCTGCACGCCCTTGATCGCGATCTTGCCCGGCCACAGCTCGCGGATCACCGCCAGGTCGGCGAGGGAGATCGTCGGGTCCATCGCGGAGTCGAGCAGCGCCCCG
>JAICUO010000617.1 GCA_025935815.1 Streptosporangiaceae bacterium | reverse complement strand
TCTCAGTCATGGTCGTGAGCCCCTTACGTATCGCCCGAGCGCTGAAACTGGGAAGGCCAGCCGGTACAAGTGGTAATTCAGGTAAAAGTCGCGGGGAAAGCCAGTCCCGGTGAACTGAGGCTCGTCCCAGCTGCCGTCGGCCAGTTGCGTCTGCGCCAGCCAGCGCACCCCGCGCTCGGCCGCTTCGCCGCCCTGCTCGCCGGCCGCGAGCAGCGCCAGCAGCGCCCACGCGGTCTGCGAGGCGGTGGAATCGCCCTGGCCGTTCCATTGCGCCGGGTCGTCGTAGGAGCGCATGTCCTCGCCCCAGCCGCCGTCGGCGTTTTGCCGGGCCTCCAGCCAGGCGACCGCGCGGCGGATCGGCGGCTTGTGCGCCTTGACGCCGGCGGCGATGAGCGCGGGGACGGCCGCCCCGGTGCCGTAGACGTAGTTCGCGCCCCAGCGGCCGAACCACGACCCGTCCGGCTCCTGGTTCTTCAGCAGCCAGATGACACCGCGCCGGCAGGCGGTCTCGTTCTGGCGTCCCTCGGCGGCGAACGCCTCGACGATGTGCGCGGTCACGTCCGCGCTCGGCGGGTCGATGACCGCGCCGAAGTCGCAGAATGGCAGCTTGTTGACCAGCTCGCGGGTGTTGTCGGCGTCGAACGCGCCCCAGCCGCCGTCCTTGCACTGCATGCCCTCAAGCCAGCGCAGCCCGCGCTCGATGGCCGCGCGGCTGTCGGTGCCGGTCCGGCCCGGTATCTCAGCACGGCGGAGCGCGAGGATGACCTCGGCGGTGTCGTCGGTGTCGGCGTAGTTGTCGTTGTCGAACTCGAACGCCCAGCCGCCGGCCGGCGTGCCGGGCCGGCGGACCTGCCAGTCGCCCTTCTGCCTGATCTCCTCATCGAGCACCCAGTTCGCGGAGGAGACCAGGGCCGGGTGCTCCGGCGGCAGGCCGGCGTCGGCCAGGCCGGTCATGACCAGCACGGTGTCCCAGACCGGGGACTGGCACGCCTCTAGCCGACGGCCCTTCTCGTCCCGGATCGTGAACCGGTCCAGCCCGCTGATCGCCTTCGCGATGACGGGATGGTCCAGGCCGAAGCCGAGCAGGTGCAGGCCCATGATCGAGTACACCCACGGTGGCTGGATGCCGCCCCAGCAGCCGTCGGCCTCCTGCCGGGCGATGATCCAGTCGGCGCAGCGGCGCAGCGCGGCGCGGCGCGCCCGCCCGGGGACCCGCTTTTCCAGCTTGTGCAGCACCTTGTCGAGGTTGTTGAAGGTGAGCGACCAGAAGTCCCTCTGATCGGCCTTCGGCGGCTTGCCGGGGACCGCGGCGTGCAGTTCGGGGATGTCGAACGGCAGCGGCCTGCTGGGCTTGAAGGAGGCGACGACGGCCAGCGCGACGAGGGTCTGCCGCGCCCAGCAGCCCCAGTCGTAGATGTTCAGCGGGAACCAGGAGGGCAGGTAGATGACCTCCGGCGGGATCACCGGGATGTCGTCCCAGGACCAGCGGCCCGCCAGCGCCAGCCAGATCCTGGTGAAGACGCGCGTGGCGCTCACCCCGCCCCGGCCCCTGATCCACTCGGCGGCCCGGGCCATGTGCGGTGCGTCGGGCTCATCGCCCGCCAGGCGCAGCGCGACGTACGCCTCGACCGTGGTGCCCAGGTCACCGGGGCCGCCGTAGAAGTTGGCCCAGGTGCCGTCCGCGCGCTGCTGCGAGCGGATCCAGATCGCGGCCTCGCTCGCGACCTCCGGGGTCAAGATGCCCAGGAAGTGCCGCAGCAGCAGGTCCTCGGCGTCCATGGTGACATTGGTCTCCAGCTCGCCCTGCCACCATCCGGCCGGGTTCTGCAACCCGAGCAGGTGGTCGGTCGCGCGCTGGAGCGTCGCGGCCGCGAGCTCGCGCACGCCTAGGTCCTGGGCTACGCCAGGGGCTACGGTCTCGGTCACTGAGTACCTCGTTCCGTTACCACTGCCTGGCCGTAATGAACTCGGCGATCGCAATGAATTCCGCGTGCACGTCAGCGGGGAGGCCCGCGTCGTCGAGGCACCTGGCCGCGGCGGAGAGCCGGCTGTCGGCCTCGGTCTCGGCCCACTGCTTCCCGCCGGCCGCGACGACCAGGTCGGCCGCGCGGACCAGGTCATCCTCGGTCAGCTCACCGGGTGAGTTGAGCAGGCTCTTCAGCTCGGCCCCCTGCGGGGTGCCGCTGGTCAGCGCGGCGACCACCGGCAGCGACTTCTTCCGGGCCCGCAGGTCGGCGCGGACCGGCTTGCCGGTGACCTCGGTCGCCCCCCAGATGCCGAGCAGGTCATCGGTGAGCTGGAAGGCCAGGCCCACGTGGCCGCCGAACTCGGCCAGGCCCATCGCCAGCTCCGGCCGGGCGCCCACGTGCACCGCGCCGATCGTGCAGGCGCAGGCCATCAGCGCGGCGGTCTTGTCGCCGGCCATCTGGACGCACTCGTCGAGGTGCACGTCGTCGCGCTTCTCGAACGCGATGTCCTCGCCCTGGCCGGCGATCAGCCGCTGCACCGCGGTCGACAGGCAGCGCGCGCCCCACGGGCCGCCCGGGGCCATCTCCTCAAGCAGCAGGTCGTTGGCGAGCGCGAGCATCGCGTCCCCGGCCAGGATCGCCGCGCCGACGCCGAACACCGTCCACGCGGTCGGCCGGTGCCGCCGCTCGGTGTCGCCGTCCATGATGTCGTCGTGCAGCAGGGAGAAGTTGTGCACGAGCTCCACCGCGACGGCGGGGGTGACCCCGCGCTCGGGCGCCGCCCCGGCGGCGCGGGCCGACAGCAGGGCGAGCGCGGGCCGCAGCGCCTTCCCGCTGCCGCCGCTTATCGGGTTCCCGTCCGCGTCGGCGAGCCCGTAATGGTAGGCGGCCACCCGCCGGACGCCCGGGCTGAGCCGGCCAATCGCGGCCTGCGTCGCGGGTCCCACCAGGTCACGCGCAACAGCGACGCCGGCCGGCATTACAACGGTCACGATCGCACTCCCCTCACCGAGTCACCGGTGCTCACAGCTGATTCATTCATTTCGTTGGCCTTCGCGCCCTCAGGAGCGGGCATTCCGGAAACTCCGGAAGTGTAGCGGCCTGTCCGGCCAGAGCCGACTGGGCTGGCCTGCCCGTCGGCGCGCAGGGCGAGCACGGCGTTCAGCCCGCTGCGCACCGCGCTTTCCATCGTGTCCGGCCAGCCGGTATCGGTCCAGGACCCGGCGAGCACCAAACCCGGCAGGTCGGTCGCCGCTCGCGGCCGCAGCCTGGCCGTCCCCGGCACGCCGCGGAAGGTCGCGCGCCGTTCCCGGGTGACGAAGAACTCCGTCACCGTCGCCTCGCGCGCCGCGGGGAACAGCTGGGCCAGCGCCGGGATGAACTCCTCGCGCAGGCTCGCCACCGATCGGTCCACGTACTCGTCGGCCGCTGACAGCGAGATCGCCAGGTACTGGCCCGCCTCGCTGTATTTCCCTGACCCACTGTCATTCTCAGCGGCACTGTCTTTCTCAGGGGCACTGTCTTTCTCAGCGGCACTGTCTTTCTCAGGAGCACCGCGAGCGTGCATGCCGGAGATCTGGGTGCGGTCGAACACCCACTGGACCGGGGAGTCGACGCCGGCCGCGAAGGGCATGTCCATGACCTTCCGGTCGTAGATCACGTGGACGTTGACGATGGGGGCGGCACCGAGGCCTGCCCAGCCCTCGACGGTCTCCTCGGGCAGGGCGCCGGGCGGCATCAGCCGGGCGGCGGCCTCGTGCGGGACGGCGATCACCACGGCGTCGGCGTGGATGTCCTCGCCCTCGCCGCGGCCCAGGCGCACCGTGAACCGGGGCTCCCCGGGGCCGGCGGCGACTTCCACCGCGTCCACCTTGGTGTTCAGCCGGACGGTGGCGCCGAGCTCGGCGAGCTTGCGCGCGGCCGCCGCGCCGTGCAGCTCGCCCAGGGACAGCGCGGGCACGCCGATGTCAGCGGCGCCCGACTCACCCAGCAGGCCCGTCTGCACCACCTTCGCGGCCAGCGTGAGGGAGGCGTCATCGCCGGGCACGTTCAGCGAGGCGACCGCGAACAGGTCCCACAGCGCGCGCCGGGTGCGCTCGCCCTGCCCGTGGCGGGCGAGCCAGTCCCCGAACCGCACCTCGTCGGTCGCCGGGTCGGTCAGGTCCACCCCGCGCATGGCGAGGGCCGCCTGCCCTACCCGGGCTCGTCCGGCCAGCGAGACCAGGGGGTAGCGCAGCAGCGTGGGGAGCAGGTGCAGGGGCGCCGGCATGCGGTTGCGCCGCAGCCGGGTACGGCGCGTCGGCGTGAGGACGGGAACGTCGAAGCGGGGCTGCAGCGGGGCGTTGGCGCTCATCCCGAGGCGGTCCAGCAGGCCCTGGTAGGCGGTGCAGCAGCGCAGGAAGACGTGCTGCCCGGTGTCGATCACCAGGCCGTCGCGGTTGAACGACATGGTCGCGCCGCCCAGCCGTGGCTTGGCCTCCAGCAGCGTGACCTCCGCGCCCTGGGAAGCCAGGGCGAGCGCGGCGGTGATCCCGGCCAGTCCGCCGCCGATAACGCACGCTTTCAATGGGTACCTCCTCGGCGGCCGTGGCCGCGTCTGTCCACCCCACTGAGCGCGCGTACGGCGACCAGCGCCTTCTCCTTACCTGGTAGTGACATGCGCC
>JAICUO010000560.1 GCA_025935815.1 Streptosporangiaceae bacterium | reverse complement strand
TGGGGGTCAGCGGCAGCGCGTCCAGCACCACCACCGCCGACGGCACCATGTACTCCGGCAGCCGGGCGGCCGTGTGCTCCCGCACCGCGGTCGCCAGCCCGGCCCCGCCGCTCCCGGCCTCGGGGACCACGTAGCCGACTAGCCGCCGGTCCCCCGGGGCGTCTTCCCGCACGGTCGCCGCCGCGCGCGCCACCCCCGGGGAGCCGGCCAGCACCGCCTCCACCTCGCCCAGCTCGATCCGGAACCCGCGGACCTTCACCTGGTCATCGGCCCGCCCCGCGAACGCCAGCTGCCCATCTGGCCGCCACCGCGCTAGGTCCCCGGTCCGGTACATTCGCTCCCCGGCTCCGAACGGGCACGCCACGAACCGTTCCGCCGTTAGCCCAGCTCGCCCCAGGTACCCTCGCGCCAGTTGCACTCCCGACAGGTACAGCTCCCCGGCCACCCCGGCTGGCACTGGGGACAGCCACTCATCCAGCACGAACAACCGCATGTTGGCCACTGGCGCCCCGATCGGGGGTACCGCCTCCCATGCGCCGGACGGCGTCGCCGTGGTCACCATGACGGTCGCCTCGGTTGGCCCGTAAGTGTTGATCAGTTCCCGGCCCGCGGCCCAGGCCGCCGCCACCCGGGCCGGCAGCGGCTCCGCCCCCGCCAGTACCCGCGACATTCCCGGTACCGCCGCCGGGTCGACCATTTCCAGCAACGAGGGCACCACGCTGGTGGACATCACCCCCGCCGCCCGCACCAGCCCCGCCAGCTTCCCGGGCTCGTCTCGCTCTCCGCCCCCGGCCGCGATCACCAGCGCGCCGCCCGCGGCCAGTGTCACCACCACGTCCAGTACCGAGGCGTCAAAGCTGAACGACGCGAACTGCAGCACTCGCCGCCCGGGGGCCGCTCCTAGCACCGGCCGCAGCGCTACCGCCAGGTTCACCACGCCCGCATGGGCGACCGCCACGCCCTTCGGCACTCCGGTGGACCCGGAGGTGTAGATCACGTACGCCAGTTGCCCGGCCGCGGCCACCCCCGGCGGTGCCGTCGCTGGCATTTCCGCGATCGCAGCCGCCGCTTCAGGGTCGCCCAGGTCGACCAGCACGTCCGCGGCCAGCCCGGCGGGCAGCCCGCCCCGGGTCACCACGATCTCGGCCTCGCTGTCGGCCAGCATGAATCCCAGCCGTTCCGCTGGGTAACCCGGGTCCAGCGGGAGGTACGCCGCCCCCGCCTTCCACGTCCCGACGATCGCGGTCACCATCTCCACGCCGCGCTCCAGGCACAGCCCGACCACCGACTCCGGCCCCGCCCCAGCATCCCGCAAGTACCCTGCTAGCCGGTTCGCCCGCGCGTCGAGCTCCCCGTAGCTCACGCTGACATCCCCGCAGCAGACCGCCACCGCGTCCGGCATCCGCGCCGCTCGCACGGCGATCAGCTCGGCAACGGTGATGTCCAGGTCGAACAGCCCCGCCAGGGCGCCGGCGGACGCGTCTTGGGCGGTGTCGTTCCAGCCGTGGATTACCTGCGTCCGCTCGGTTTCATCCAGGACCTGCACGGTGCGTAGCCGGGCGGCCGGGTCGGTGGCCACGGTGGCCAGCACCCGGCTGAACCGGGCGGCGAGGACCCGCGCGGTCGCCTCGTCGAACAGGTCCGCCGCCGCCAGCAGTTGCCCGCGCAGCCCGGCCGGCCCGCCGGCCTCATCGCGGTCCTCGCGCAGGCTCACGTCCAGGTCGAACCGGGCTACCCCGGTCCCGCCGGGGACGGCCGATGCCCGCACGCCGGGGAGGGCGGCGGACGTCAGGGCGTTGTCCTGGAGGGTGAGCATGACCTGGAACAGCGGGTGGCGGCCTCGCGACCGGTCCGGGGCGAGGTCCTCCACTAGCCGCTCGAACGGCACGTCCTGGTGCTCCAGCGCCCCCAGCCAGAACTCGCGGACCCGCCCCAGGATCTCGGTGAACTCCGGGTCTCCCGACAGGTCGGTGCGCAGCACCAGGGTGTTGACGAAGAACCCGACCAGGTCATCGAGGGCCTCATCGGTGCGGCCCGCGATCCCGGTGCCGACCGGGATGTCGGTGCCCGCGCCGAGCCGGGACAGCAGCACCGCGAGTGCGGCCTGGATCACCATGAACAGCGTCACGCCCTGCTCGCGGGCCAGCGCGGCCAGCTGCCGGTGCACCGGCGCCGGGATGTGCAGGGGTACCGCGTGCCCGCGGTAGCTGGCGGTCGCCGGGCGCGGCCGGTCGGCGGGCAGTGCCAGCTCCGGCGGCGCTTCGGCCAGCGCCTGCCGCCACCAGGCCACTTGCCGCGACAGCAGGCTGGCGGGGTCGTGCTCATCGCCCAGCAGTTCCCGCTGCCAGGCCGCGTAGTCGGCGTACTGCACCGGCAGCGGGTCCCAGCCCGGCGCCCGCCCCTCCAGCCGCGCGCTATAGGCCGTCGACAGGTCCCTGGCCAGCACCCCGGTCGACCAGGCGTCGGTGGCGATGTGATGCATCACCAGGACCAGCACGTGCACCCCAGGCGCCACGGCCAGCAGCCGCGCTCGCAGCGGGACTTCAGCGGCCAGGTCAAACGGCTCGGCCACCGCCCGCGCCACCGCGCCAGGTAGGTCCTCCTCGGCCACTTCGGCGGTGTCCAGCCGCCAGCCCGCCTGCTGCGGGGACAAGATGCGCTGCCACGGCTGCCCGTCAGCGACCAGGAACACCGTGCGCAGCACCTCGTGCCGGGCGATCACGTCACCGAGTGCCGCCTCCAGCGCCGCGGCATCCAGGTTTTCCAGCCGCAGCGCGACCGGGTTGTTGTAGACCGCCGACGGGCCGTCCGTCTGGGCGATGAACCACAGCCGCTGCTGCGCGAACGACAGCGGCACCCGCTCCGCCTGGGCCCGGGTCGTCACCCGCAGCCGCGCCGGGCCCGCCCCCCGCAGCCGGGCGGCCAGCCGGGCCGGGGTCGGGGCCTCGAACACCGCCCGCACCGGCAGCTCCGCGCCCAGCACCGCCCGCACCCGCGACGCCAGCCGCACCGCCAGCAGCGAGTGCCCGCCCAAGGCGAAGAAGTCATCATCGGGCCCGGTCCGCTCCAGCCCCAGCACGTCGGCGAACAAGCCGCACAGCAGTTCCTCGGCCACGGTGGCCGGGTCCCGGCCATCCGCGGACGCCGCGTAGTCCGGGGCGGGCAGCGCCGCCCGGTCCAGCTTCCCGTTGACGGTCAGCGGCAGCGCGCCCAGCACCACCACCACCGCCGGCACCATGTACTCCGGCAGCCGCGCCGCCGCGTGCGCCCGCGCCGCCTCGGCCAGGCGGTCCTGGTCCCCGGCCGGCGGGCCGTCGCTGTCGCCGGGGCCGGCCGCGGGCACCACGTACCCGGCCAGGCGCCGGTCGCCGGGGGTGTCCTCGCGGGCGATGACCACGGCCTGGGCCACGCCCGGGCAGCCGGCCAGCACCGCGGCGACCTCGTCCGGCTCGATCCGGTATCCGCGGACCTTGACCTGCTCATCAGCGCGCCCGCAGAACACCAGCTCCCCGCCGGGGGTCCACTTGGCCAGGTCCCCGGTCCGGTACATCCGCTGCCCGGCTCCGAACGGGCAGGCGACGAACCGCTCGACGGTCAGCCCGGGACGCCCCAGGTAGCCGCGGGCCAGCTGCGCCCCGGCGATGTACAGTTCCCCGGTGGTCCCCGCCGGGACCGGGCACAGCCACTCATCCAGCACGTACAGCTGGGTGTTAGCCGTCGGCGACCCGATCGGAACCGCCCCGGGGACCTGCTGCCCGGCGGTGACCGCGAACGTGCAGCAGCCCACCGTGGCCTCGGTCGGCCCGTATTCGTTGATGACCACCGAACCTGGTGCCTGCTCCAGCCACGACCGAGCATCGGCCCCGGCCAGGGCCTCCCCGCCCACCACCAGGCGGCCCGCCAGGTCACCGAGGGCGCCGGCGGGCAGCAGCCCGGCCAGCAGCGGCAGGTGCGCGGGCACCACCTTCATCAGGGCGAACCGGCTGCCTTCGGCCAGCAGCGCGGCCAGTCCCTCGACCCCGCCCGCACGGCTGGCCGTCACCCGAGCCCCGGAAACCAGCGGCACCAGCACGCTCGTGATCGTCAGGTCAAACGCCAGTGAGCTGTGCAGCGCCACCTGATCCCCTGGCAATACCGCGTACGCCCGGGCCGCCCACGACACGTAGTTCGCCAGCGCCCCGTGCGGGACTCCCACGCCCTTCGGGGTCCCGGTGGACCCCGAGGTGTAGATCACGTACGCCAGCTGCCCGGCCGGCGCCAGGGTCATTGGTGCCGGGGCGGCTGCCGCGACCGCTGGGTCGTCTAGGTCCACTACCAGCTCGGCGGCTAGCCCGGCGGGCAGTCCGCCGCGGGTCACCAGGACCTCGGCGCCGCTGTCGGCCAGCATTAGCCTCAGCCGCTGGGCCGGGTAGCCGGGGTCCAGCGGCAGGTACGCCGCCCCCGCCAGCCACGTCCCCACGATCGCGGTGATCATTTCCGGGCCGCGCTCCAGGCACAGCCCGACCACCGACTCCGGCCGTGCTCCGGCCGCCCGCAGGTACCCGCCGAGGCGGGCTGCCTTCTCCAGCAGCTGCCCGTAGGTGACCCAGGTGCCCTCGCAGCAGACCGCCACCGCGTCCGGGGCCTGGGCCGCCTGCGCCGCGATCAGCTCCGCCACCGACCCCGCCGGGAGGTCGGCCGCGGTGTCGTTCCACCCGGTGATGAGCTGCGCCCGCTCGGCGGCATCCAGCACCTGGACCTGCCGGGGCCGGGCCTGCGGGGCGGCGGCCACCTGCGCCAGCACCCGGGCCAGCCGGCCCGCGACCGCGCGCGCGGTCGGCTCATCGAACAGGTCCGTCGCGACCGTTACCGTTCCGCGCAGGCCGCCGGGCGCTCGAAAAGCGCCGTGGACTTCGGCCAGGCTGACATCCAGGTCAAACCGGGCGGACCCGGTTTCGGCGGGAACGGCGGATGCCCGCACGCCGGGCAAGCCCGCGGGCATGGGGGTGGTGTTCAACAGGGTGAGCGAGACCTGGAACAGCGGGTGGCGGGCCAGCGACCGGTCGGGGGCCAGGTCATCGACTAGCCGCTCGAACGGCACGTCCTGGTGGTCCAGCGCCCCCAGCCAGAACCGCCGCACCCGGCCGAGCAGCTCGGTGAACTCCGGGTCCCCCGACACGTCGGTGCGCAGCACCAGCGTGTTGACGAAGAACCCGACCAGGTCATCGAGCGCCTCATCGGTCCGCCCGGCCA
>JAICUO010000766.1 GCA_025935815.1 Streptosporangiaceae bacterium | reverse complement strand
TGCCGGGCGATCACGTCACCCAGCGCCGCCCCGAGCGCCGCCGCGTCCAGGTTCTCCAGCCGCAGCGCCACCGGGTCGTTGTAGACCGCTGACGGGCCTTCGAGCTGGGCGATGAACCACAGCCGCTGCTGGGCGAACGACGGCGGCACCCGCTCCGGCCGGGGCCGGGCGACCTGCGCCGCCAGCCGCAGCCGCGCGGGGCCCGCCCCCGGCAGCCGGGCGGCGAGCCCGGCCGGGGTCGGCGCCTCGAACACGGCCCGCACCCCGAGCTCCGCGCCCAGCACCGCCGCCACCCGGACCACCAGGGACACCGCCAGCAGCGAGTGCCCGCCGAGGGCGAAGAAGTCATCATCGGGGCCGACGCTCTCCACGTCCAGCACGTCGGCGAACAAGCCGCAGATGATCTCCTCGGCCACCGTCGCGGGTTCCCGCGCCGCCGCGTACTCCGGGGCGGGCAAGGCGATCGTGTCCAGCCTCCCGCTGGAGGTCAGCGGCAATGTCTCCAGCACCACCACCGCCGACGGCACCATGTACTCCGTCAGCCGCGCCGCCACATGTTCCCGGGCTGCCGCCGACAGGTACTCCGTCTCGTCGCCGTCATCGGCGGCGGGCACCACGTAGCCGACGAGGCGCCTGTCACCGGGGGCGTCCTCGCGGGCGATGACGGCGGCCTGGGCCACCCCCGGGCAGCTGGCCAGCACCGCGGCCACCTCGCCCAGCTCGATCCGGAACCCGCGGACCTTCACCTGGTCATCGGCGCGCCCGGCGTACACCAGCCGACCACCGGGCAGCCATTTCGCCAGGTCCCCGGTCCGGTACATCCGCTTCCCGCCCGCCTCGAACGGGCAGGCGGTGTACCGTTCGGCGGTCAGGCCGGGCCGCCCCAGGTAACCCTGAGCCAGCCCCGCCCCGGCCACGTACAACTCGCCCGCTACTCCCGTCGGCACCGGGCACAGCCATTCATCCAGCACGAACACCCGGGTGCTGACCAGCGGGGTACCGATCGGCACCGGCCCCGCTGCCCCAGCGCACCGCCACGATGTCGCATCCACTGCCGTGTCCGTCGGGCCGTAAGAGGTGAACATCCCCCGGCTCGCCGGCCACCGCGCCATCACCTCCGGCGGGCACGCCTCCCCCGCCACCACCGTCGCCGGGCTGACCAGCCGCTCATCCAGCCCCGCGAGCACCGCTGACGGCAACGTCGCGCGCGTGGCCCCTGCCTCGCCCAGGAATCCCGCCAGTCCGCCGCCCAGCCGCCGCTGCGCGGGCACCACCATCAACGCCGCTCCGGACAGCAGCGCCATGCACCACTCCCACCCGAAAGTACCGAAGCTCGGCGACGCGAACGGCGCCACCCGATCCCCCGCCTCGGCCCCGATGACGGCCGCGAGTCCCGCCGCCAGGCTCGCGAGCCCCGCGTGGGAGACCACCACTGCCTTCGGCACTCCGGTGGGCCCCGACGTGTAGATCACGTACGCCGGATGCTCTGGCCGCGGCTCCGCCAGCCCAGTACCACCCACGCTGCCCGATCCCGGCCGGGCCTGGCCGGCCTCGTCCACGGCCAGCACCGGCACCAGGCACCATTCCCGCAGTACCGCTGCCAGCCTCCCCGCCGTCAGCACGCATCCCGGCCCGGCATCGGCCAGCAGGTAGCTGACTTGCTCCGCCGGGTAGCCCGGGTCGACCGGCAGGCAGGCCGCCCCCGCGGTCAGCACCGCGAGCAGCGCCACCGCCAATTCCACCGAGGGGTCCATGATCACGGCCACGACCGACTCCGGCCCGATCCCGCGCTCGGCCAGCACCTCGGCCAGCCGGCCCGCGCGCTCCGCCAGCTCCGCGTAGCTGACGCTCTCCTGTCCGCACGCCACCGCGACCGTGTCCGGGGTCCGCGCCACCCAGGCCGCTACCAGCTCCGGCACCGATCCCGCCGGCGCCGGCGCCGCCGTTGCATTCCACTGCGACAACAGCTGTGCCCGCTCGGCCGCGTCCAGCACCGCTACCCGCCGCAGCGGCACCCCAGGGTCAGCCGCCACCCCGGCCAGCACCTGGCCCAGCCGGCCCGCGATGCTCTCAGCGGTGTCCGGGTCGAACAGCTCCGCCGCCGCCAGCAGTTGCCCGCGCAGCCCGCCCGGCCCGCCGGCCCCGTCGCGGGCCTCGCCCAGGGTCACGTCGAGGTCGAACCGGGCCACCCCCGTCCCGGCCCGGACGGTGGATGCTTGCACGCCGGGCAGGCCCGCGGAGGTGAAGCCGGCGTTTTGCAGGGTGAGCATGACCTGGAACAGCGGGTTGCGGGCCAGTGACCGGTCCGGGGCCAGGTCGTCCACGAGGCGCTCGAACGGCACGTCCTGGTGCTCCAGCGCCCCCAGCCAGAATTCCCGCACCCGCCCCAGGACCTCGGTGAACTCCGGGTTCCCGGATACGTCGGTGCGCAGCACCAGGGTGTTCACGAAGAGTCCGACCAGGTCATCGAGGGCCTCATCGGTGCGCCCGGCGACCGGGGTCCCGACCGGGATGTCATATCCCGCACCCAGCCGCGACAGCAGCACCGCCAGCGCCGCCTGGATCACCATGAACAGCGTCACGCCCTGCTCGCGGGCCAGGGCGGTCAGCTGCCGGTGCACCGGGGCCGGGACGTGCAGCGGCGCCGCGTGCCCGCGGTAGCTGGCCGTCGCCGGGCGCGGCCGGTCGGCGGGCAGCGCCAGTTCTGGCGGCGCTCCCGCCAGTGCCTGCCGCCACCAGGCCACCTGCGCCGCCAGCAGGCTGTCCGGGTCGTCCTCGTCGCCCAGCAGTTCCCGCTGCCAGATGGCGTAGTCGGCGTACTGCACCGGCAGCGGGTCCCACCCCGGTGCCCGGCCCGCGCGCCGGGCCGCGTAGGCCGTGGACAGGTCCCCGGCCAGCACTCCGGTCGACCAGCCGTCGGTGGCGATGTGGTGGATCACCAGCACCAGCACGTGCGCGTCGGCCGCCAGCCGCAGCAGCCGGGCCCGCACCGGGATCTGCCGCGGTCCCAGGTCGAACGGCTCTGCCGCCGCCCGTGCCACCACGCTGGGCAGGTCCTCCCTGGCTGCCCCGGTGACCGGCAGCTCCCAGCCCAGCTCGTCCATGCGCAGCACCCGCTGGTAGGGCTGCCCGTCGGCCACTGTGAACACGGTGCGCAGCACCTCGTGCCGGGCGATCACGTCGCCCAGCGCCGCCTCGAGCATCGCGGCATCCAGGTCGCCGTCCAGCCGCAGCGCGATCGGGGTGTTGTAGACCGCCGACGGGCCTTCCAGCTGGGCGATGAACCACAGCCGCTGCTGGGCGAACGACAGTGGCACCCGCTCCGCGCGGGCCCGGGCCGTCACCCGCAGCCGGGCCGGCCTGGCCTCCTTGAGCCGGGTGGCCAGCCGGGCCGGGGTCGGTGCCTCGAAGACCGCCCGCACCGGCAGCTCCGCGCCGAGCACGGCCCGCACCCGGGACGCCAGCCGCACCGCCAGCAGCGAGTGCCCGCCGAGGGCGAAGAAGTCATCA
>JAICUO010000159.1 GCA_025935815.1 Streptosporangiaceae bacterium | reverse complement strand
CGAGATCGGCGCCTTCGCGGCCGATGCCGAAGGTGGCCTGAAGACCGAGCGCGCGGCGCTGGCCGACGCGGTCGCCCACGTCCGGGGAATGCTCGCCGCGCTGAGCGGGTACGCGTTCGGGTCCCTGGAGCAGCCGGCCGAGGTCTACAAGGTGGGCCAGCACAGCGTCCGGTTCCTGATGGCGGTCGGCGACCTGGTCATCGGGTGGCTGCTGGCCCGGCACGCCGAGGTCGCGGCCCGCGCGCTAGCGGGCGCGGTATCCGAGGCCGACCGCGACTTCTACGCGGGCAAGCTGGCGGCCGCCCGGTTCTTCACCACCACGGTGCTGCCGCGCCTGGAGTCCGACCGCAAGGTCATCGAGCAGGCCACCAACGACCTGATGGACATCCCCGAGTCCGCGTTCTAGCTATCAGCCCGGACGGGCGCGGTGCCTGATCATCCGGCCAAAGCCTAGAAGCCCATGTCGTCGAGCTGGCGGAGCAGGTCGTCGGCGGAGGTGCTGCCGCCCGGCGTCGGCTTCGTGGTCGACGTCGAGCGGGGGCGGGCGGAGCCAGCGCGGGGGCCGTCACCGCGCGGCGAGGCGCCATTCCCTGAGCTGGCACCGGTTCCCGGAGCAGCACCGCTTCCCGGGGCAGCACCGCTTCCCGAGCCGATGCCCAGGGTCCAGCCGCCGAAGTTGCGGGCACCCGACGCGGCCAGCGCCGGGCGCGGCGCGCGCAGCAGCCAGGCGGCGAGGATGCCGCCGATCAGGCCGCCGAGGTGGCCCAGCCAGCTGATCCCCGGCGTGCCGGGGATGGCGACGGCCAGGATGCTGTAGTACAGGGCGCCCGCCGCGATGCCGACGGTGAGGTCCAGCAGGTTCCGGTCCACGATGCCGCGCACGAGGACGTAGCCGAAGTAGCCGAAGATGATGCCGCTGGCCCCGATCGTCACCGAGTTGCCGCTCTGGAACAGCCAGACGGTCAGGCCGCTCAGGATCGCGATGATCGCCGTCGCGGCCAGGAACCGGGCGATCCCCCGGTAGGCCGCCGCGACGCCGAGCACCAGCAGCGGCACCGAGTTGCCCTCGATGTGCTCCCAGTTCGCGTGCAGGAAGGGCGCGCTGAAGATGTCGCCCAGCCGGCCGGCGTTGCGCGGCACGATCCCGAAGGACTGGTCCAGCCGGTAGCTGTCGGCCCAGTTGACGACCTGGAGAATCCAGATGAGGGCGAGGAAGGCCCCCATGACGATTAGCGCGTTACGCAGGTTCCGCAGCGACACGGGGGCCTCCATGGCTCAGTAACGCCTCGCGTTACACGACCGGGCTCTTCAGTACTGCAACGCTCGGCGCCGCGGATTCGTTCACGACCACGCGAGCATCCGGATCGGGTCTTCCAGCATTGAGCCTACGTCCCGCAAGACGGCGCTGCCGAGTTCCCCGTCCACCATCCTATGGTCGAAGGACAACGACAACGTTGTCACCTTCCGGACCGCCAGCTGTCCGTCCACCACCCACGGGGCGTCGCGGATCACCCCGAACGCGAGGATCGCCGCCTCGCCGGGCGTCAGGATCGGCGTGCCGGCGTCGATGCCGAACACCCCGACGTTCGTGATCGTGATCGTGCCCCCGGACAGGTCGCCCGGGGTGGCCTTGCCCGCCCGCGCGGTACTGGCCAGTTCCTCCAGCGCCCGCGCGAGCCCGGCGAGGGACAGCGCGTGCGCGTCCTTGACGTTCGGCACGATCAGCCCGCGCTCGGTGGCCGCGGCGATGCCCAGGTTGACGTACCGCTTGACGACGATCTCCTGCGCGGCCGCATCCCATGAGGAGTTGATCATCGGGTGCCGGGCCACCGCGGTCAGCAGCGCCCGCGCGACGAACAGCAGCGGCGAGACCTTCACCCCGGCCAGTTCGGGCAGGTCGCGCACCCGGCGCACCGCGGCCATCGTCTCGGTCACGTCCGCCTGGAGGAACTCCGTCACGTGGGGCGCGGTGAACGCGCTGGCCACCATGGCCGCGGCGGTGTGCTTGCGCACCCCCTTGACGGGGACGCGCTCCTCCCGCCCGTCCAGGCTGGCCGCGGTCGCCGGCGCGGCCCCGGCAGCACTTCCCGGCGATCCTTGGCCGGAACGAACGGCGGGCTCCCCGGCGGCCTTCCGCACATCCTCATGGGTGACCGAGCCATGCGGTCCGGTGCCCGCCAGTAGCGACAAGTCCACCCCGAGGTCGCGGGCCAGCCGCCGGACCGGTGGCTTGGCGAGCGCCTTGCCGTCCCCGCCCGCCCCGGCGCCGCCGGTCGCCGCCGGGGCTTGCGGGCCGGCTGGCGACGCGCTCTCCGGTGCCGCCGTCGTCCGCAGCGAGGGGGTGGCCGGATAGGAACCGGGGCGCGTCGTCGGGTCCTTGCGGCGGCGGCGCGTGGTCGCCCCCGGCCGCACCCCGTACCCAACCAAGACAGGTTGCCGTTCGGAGGCCGGCGGCTGCTGGGCTGGCGGCGCGGGCGGCGCGGCGGCGGCCGGCTTGGCTGGCTCGGCGGGCGCGCCCCCGCTTCGGTCGCCCGCGTCAATGGCGATGATGGGGGTGCCGACGTCGACGGTCTGGCCTTCCTCGACGAGGAGGGCGGCGACGGTGCCGGCCCACGGGCTGGGCAGCTCCACCAGTGACTTGGCGGTCTCGATCTCCACGATCACCTGGTTGACGCTGATCACGTCGCCCGGCTTGACCCGCCAGCTGACGATGTCGGCCTCGGTGAGGCCCTCCCCGACGTCGGGGAGCTTGAACTCACGGTTCACGGTTACCCCAAGGCTCTTAGTAGGAGAAGGCGCGGTCGACGCCGTCCAGGATGCGGTCCAGGTCCGGCAGGTAGTGCTCCTCCAGCCGGGACGGCGGGTACGGGGTGGCGAATCCGCCGACGCGCAGCACCGGCGCCTCCAGGTGATAGAAGCAGGCCTCGGTCACCCGGGCGGCGATCTCGGCGCCCAGCCCCGAGTAAACCGGCGCCTCGTGCGCGACGACGCACCGGCCGGTGCGCCTGACGGATTCCCCGATAGTCGCCATGTCCAGCGGGGACAGCGACCGCAGGTCGATCACCTCGACGGAGCGCTCGCGGGCGACCGCCATCGCGGCCTCGACGCACGTGCGGACCAGCGGCCCGTAGCTGAGCAGGGTCACGTCGGTTCCGGCCAGCACGACCCGCGCGCGGTCCAGCGGCTGCGCGCTGTCCAGGGGCGCGGTGGTGTCGACCTCGCCCTTGTCCCAGTACCGCCGCTTGGGCTCGAAGAAGATCACCGGGTCGTCGCTGGCGATCGCCAGCTGGATCATCGAGTACGCGTCGGCGGCGTCCGCGCAGGCGACCACGCGCAGGCCGGCCGCGTGCGTGAAGTACGCCTCGGGAGACTCGCTGTGGTGCTCGACGGCGCCGATGCCGCCGCCGCACGGGATGCGGATCACCACCGGCAGCGAGATCTTCCCGCGCGAGCGGTAGCGCATCTTGGCGAGCTGGCTGATGATCTGGTCGGTGGCCGGGAAGACGAAGCCGTCGAACTGGATCTCGCACACCGGCCGGTAGCCGCGCAGCGCCAGGCCGATCGCCGTCCCGATGATGCCCGACTCGGCGAGCGGGGTGTCGACGACGCGGTGCTCGCCGAAGTCCTTCTGCAGGCCGTCGGTCACCCGGAAGACGCCGCCGAGCTTGCCGACGTCCTCGCCCATGATCATGACCTTGGGGTCGGCCTCCAGCGCGCGGCGCAGTCCCTCGTTGAGTGCCTTGGACAGGGTCAGCTTGCTCATAGTCCCGCCTCCTCGAGGGCCGTGTCCGTCTGCTCGAAGCTCTCCAGGTAGGCCGCGTAGCGCTCGCGCTCGTCGTCGAGGATCGCGCTGCCCCCGGCGTAGACGTGGTCGAACAGCTCCAGGGGAGCCGGGTCGGGCAGCGTCCGGCAGCCTTCCCGTATGCGCTCGCCGAGCTCGTTGGCCTCCGCGTCGATCGCCGCGAAGAAGGTCGAGTCGGCCTGGCCGCTGCGGGCCAGGTAAGAGCGGACCCGCTCGATCGGGTCGCGCAGCCGCCACACCTCGACGTCGCTGGCCAGCCGGTAGCGGGTCGGGTCATCGGTGGTGGTGTGCGCGCCCATCCGGTAGGTGTAGGCCTCGATCAGGGTGGGGCCTTGCCCCTCGCGGGCGGCCTGCAGCGCGCGCCGCGTCACCGCGTGGCAGGCGAGCACGTCGTTGCCGTCGACCCGGACGCCGGGGAAGCCGAAGCCGCTGGCCCGCTGGTACAGCGGCACGCGGCTTTGCCGGTCCTGGGGGGCGGAGATCGCCCACTGGTTGTTCTGGCAGAAGAACACGACGGGGGCGTTGAAGACCGACGCCCAGGCGAACGCCTCGCTGACGTCACCTTGGCTGGTGGCGCCGTCGCCGAAGTACACGATGACCGCCTCGTCCTCGGCCGCGTCGCGCTGGATGCCCATCGCGTAGCCGGTGGCGTGCAGCGTCTGGTCGCCGATCACGATGGTGTACAGGTGGAACTTGTGCTCCTCGGGGTCCCAGCTGCCGTTGCTGACCCCCCGGAACAGCTCCAGCAGCCGCAACGGGTCCAGGCCGCGGCACCAGGCGACGCCGTGCTCGCGGTAAGAGGGGAATGCCATGTCCTTCGGCGTCAGCGCCCGGCCGGAGCCGATCTGGGCGGCCTCCTGGCCGAGCAGCGAGGCCCATAGGCCGAGCTCGCCATGGCGCTGCAGCGCGATCGCCTCGGTGTCGATGCGGCGCACGAGAACCATGTCGCGGTACATCCCCTTGATGTCCGCGGCTTCGTCGAGTGGGTAGGCGGGGTTGTCGACCCGTTCGCCCTCGGGGGTCAAGAGCTGGATGAGCCCTGTTTCTGTCACGTGCCACTCCCTTTGGTGAGGCAGGCGGTGGGATCGCCACCAGCTGGCCTGACCGACCTTAGCGCCTTCGCGCGGTACGCTTCTTGTGCGTTTCGCAAGCCGTAGCGAGGCGCTCTCACCTGACGTTTTATGCCCTGATTGCCCTGGAGGATGCGTGGCCCGAGTGATCGTCGATGTAATGCTCAAGCCCGAGATCCACGACCCGCAGGGCGAGGCGGTGCTTAGCGCGTCACACCGGCTGGGGTTCGGCAACGTGACTGGCGTGCGCCAGGGCAAACGGTTTGAGCTGGACATCGACGGGCCCGCGGGGGAGGCGGCACTGGCACGCGCTGAGGAGCTGGCCCGCGAATTGCTGGCCAACCCCGTAATCGAAGAGTTCTCACTTAGTTTCGCAGAGTAGTCATAGTTCTTGGTTAAGCCGCCGCTGGCGGGGAAATCCCCGCATTGTGAGAACGAAGCGAAGGACGCGCCCGGACGTTCGTTTCTGTCTCGTGTTCACTCGCGAGAGCATGAGCGTCCGGGCGATGCGCCAAGTGCTCGGGGACACGCTACGGCGGGTCGGCGTCAACGAGGACTCCGTCGCCGACATCCTGCTAGCTGCCTCCGAGGCATGCACTAACGTCGTCAGGCACGCCGGCCGAGCGGTCGCCGACTATGCCGTGGCGGCCACCGTGGAATCCGCGCGCTGCCGGGTCGAGGTCATCGACGCCGGGGGCGGGTGCCGCGCGCCGAATGCCCGCCGCCCGCCCGCCACCGCGGAATCGGGGCGCGGCTTTGAGGTGATGCGCGCCTGCGTGGACGGGGTCAGCCTGCGGTCGGCCCCCGGCGAGGGCACCGTGGTGACCCTCGTCAAGCGAATCACCTGGGACTGAGCGGCCGGGGCCGGGCCGGGGCCTTCGATGAGCCTCTCACCAGGTAGTCTGCACAGCGTGCGAATAGGCGTTGTGACGTTCCCCGGCTCGCTTGACGATCAGGACGCCGCCCGCGCCGTCCGGTACGCGGGGGCCGAGCCGGTGCCGCTGTGGCACGCCGACCGCGACCTGCGCGGCGTAGACGCGGTGATCCTGCCAGGTGGCTTCTCCTACGGCGATTACCTCCGGTGCGGCGCGATCGCCCGGTTCTCCCCGGTCATGGGCTCGCTGGTTCCCGCGGCCCGCGCTGGGCTCCCCGTCCTCGGCATCTGCAACGGCTTCCAGATCCTGTGCGAGGCGCACCTGCTGCCCGGCGCGCTGACCAGGAACGCGGCCCTGCGCTTCATCCACCGCGACGTGCGGCTGGACGTCGTCAACGCCGGCACCGCCTGGACGAGCGGATACGCCGCCGGCCAATCGCTGACGGTCCCGCTCAAGAGCGGCGAGGGCGCGTACGCGGCGGACCCGGAGACCCTGGATGAGCTGGAGCGAGCCGGCCGCGTGGTGGTCCGGTACGCGCAGGCGGCGCCGAACGGCTCGGCCCGCGATATCGCGGGCATCTGCAGCGCCGAGGGCAACATCGTCGGGCTGATGCCGCACCCCGAGCACGCGATTGACCCGCTGACCGGCCCGTCGGCCGATGGCCTGGGTTTTTTCACCTCCATCGTCGGCGCCTTCGCGGGCGCGGGTGCGGCTCGATGAGCGACAGCGGAGCCGAAAGGGCGCCTAAGGGTGCCCTGGGGGCGAGGAACACGGACACGGTCGAGGTCGCGGCCGCGACGCCCGAGGCGGAGCAGCCGTTCAAGGAGCTGGGCCTCACCGATGACGAATACGCGAAGGTCCGGCAGATCCTCGGCCGCCGTCCGACCGCGGCCGAGCTGGCGCTGTACTCGGTCATGTGGAGCGAGCACTGCTCGTACAAGTCCTCCAAGGTGCACCTGCGCAACCTCGCCCCGCGGGGCGCGCAGGCCGGCCGGCTGCTGGCCGGGATCGGTGCTAACGCCGGCGTGGTGGACATCGGCCAGGGCTACGCGGTCACCTTCAAGATCGAAAGCCACAATCACCCGTCGTTCGTCGAGCCGCATCAGGGCGCGGCGACCGGCGTGGGCGGAATCGTGCGGGACATCCTGGCGATGGGCGCCCGGCCGGTGGCGGTGATGGACGCGCTGCGGTTCGGCCCGGCCGACGCCCACGACACCGCCCGCGTGCTGCCCGGGGTGGTCAGCGGCATCTCCTTCTACGGCAACTGCCTGGGACTGCCCAACATCGGCGGGGAGCTCTCCTTCGACCCTTGCTACGCGGGTAACCCGCTCGTCAACGCGCTGTGCGTCGGCGTGATGCGGCACGCGGACCTGAAGGCCGCGGTCGCCAGCGGCCCGGGGAACCAGGTGGTGCTGTTCGGCTCGCGAACCGGGCCGGACGGGGTCGGCGGGGCGTCGGTGCTCGCGTCGGCGACGTTCGCCGGTGACGCCGGGGACGGCCGGGCCGCCGCGAAGCGGCCGAGCGTGCAGGTCGGCGACCCGTTCATGGAGAAGCTGCTCATCGAGTGCTGCCTGGAGCTGTTCGCCGGGGACCTCGTGGAGGGCATCCAGGACCTCGGCGCGGCCGGCGTCGCCTGCGCGACGACGGAGCTGGCGGCCGGCGGCGGCCCGCAGGTGGGCATGCGCGTCGACCTGGACCTGGTGCCGCTGCGGGACCCGTCGCTGACGCCCGCCGAGATCCTGATGAGCGAGTCGCAAGAGCGCATGATGGCGATCGTCACCCCCGGGAAGGCCGGCGAGTTCGCGGCCGTGTGCGCCAAGTGGGACGTCGAGGCGACCGTCATCGGCGAGGTCACCGGGGACGGCCTGCTCACGATGACCTGGCGCGGCGGCACCGTCGTGTCGATCCCGCCGCAGACCGCCGCCGATGGCCCGGTCTACAGCCGGCCGCTGGCCCGGCCGTCCGCGCAGGACGAGCTGGCGGCGGACGGCCCGGCGATGCCCCGGCCCGATGGCGGCGCCGCGCTGCGGCAGGCCCTGCTGGCCCTGCTTGGGTCCCCGGACCTGGCCGATAAGGCGTGGGTCACTCAGCAGTACGACGCGATCGTTCGGGGCAATACGGTGCTGGCGATGCCGGAAGACGGCGGCCTGCTGCGGGTGGATGAGGACACTCACCTGGGCATCGCGCTGGCCACCGACGGCAACGGCCGGTACTGCCGCCTCGACCCCTACCTGGGCACGCAGCTGGCGCTGGCCGAGGCCTACCGCAACGTGGCGATGACCGGCGCGCGGCCGATGGCGGTGACCAACTGCCTGAACTTCGGGTCGCCGGAGGACCCGGGGGTGATGTGGCAGCTGGCCGAGGCGGTCCGCGGCCTCGCGGCCGGGTGCGCGACGCTGGGCATCCCGGTCACCGGCGGCAACGTGAGCCTGTATAACCAGACCGGCCAGGTCGCCATCCACCCCACCCCGGTCATCGGCGTGCTGGGCGTCCACGATGACGTGCGCAGGCGCGTCTGCGCCGGGTTCGGCGCGGACGGGGCCACGATCATCGTGCTGGGCGAGACCCGCGATGAGCTGGGCGGCTCCGCGTGGGCGCACGTCGCCCACGGTCACCTGGGCGGCACCCCGCCCGCGGTTGACCTGGCCGCCGAGCAGCGGCTCGGCGAGCTGATCGTGGCCGCGGCCGCCGCCGGGCTGCTGGCCAGCGCGCATGACCTGTCCGACGGAGGCCTGGCGATCGCGGTGGCCGAGTCGTGCCTGCGCGGCGGTAATGGCTGCTCGATTGCCCTTGACGGTGTGTCTCCCCAGGCATTTACCGCGCTCTTCAGTGAGTCCGCCGGCCGCGCGGTGGTGACGGTCCGGCCGGAGCAGGCGGCGGAGTTCGTGGCGCTGGCGCATTCGCATGACGTCCCGGCGGCGGCCATCGGCACCGTGACCGGTGATTCCTTGCAGGTACACGGTCAGTTCGACATTCCGCTGGACGAATTGGCCGCCGTCTGGCAAGGCACATTGCCCGCGCTCTTTGGCTAGCCGCGTTCAGCCGGCCTCCCACGGCCCGGCCTCCAGCCGCTTTTTGTCATGATTTCGTGGTGCTTGCTGGCGGTGCCCGCGCCCCGGCGGGGCGGTCCCGGCTGGCGCGGCGCTGCGCATAGCTATTGCAATCGCGATATCGGGCTGGATTGCGTTGCGCTCGGTATATGCGCTTATCAGGGAAGTGGTCTATGGTGTGAGGGCCGGTTAAGCGCCCCGTGCCCTGGGAGATTCGTCGTCATGGATTCCGAAGTCCCATCCTCACCATCCGCGAAGATTGATACCACAGTCCCCGTGTCGGCCAGGATCTGGAACTACTGGCTTGGCGGCAAGGATTACTATCCGGTCGACAAGGAGGCCGGCGACCAGTTCGCGAACATTCATCCGGGGATCTTCGAGACGGCGCGATCATCCCGCTACTTCATCGCAAGGGTGGTCCGTTACCTGGCGGGCGAGGCCGGGATCAGGCAGTTCCTGGATATCGGCACCGGGTTGCCCAGTCACGACAACACCCACGAGATCGCCCAGCGGGTGGCCCCGGATGCCCGGATCGTCTACGTCGACAACGACCCGCTGGTCCTCGCGCACGCGCGGGCCCTGCTCACCAGCAGCTCGGCGGGCGGCGTCGACTATATCGACGCCGACCTCAACAACCCCGCCGCGCTCTTGCGGATCGCCCGGGAGAAGCTCGACTTCAGCCGCCCGGTCGCGATCATGCTGATGGGCATCCTCGCCCACATCGGCAACCCGGCGGAAGACGACGACCGCGCCGCCCAGGCGATCATGGCCGAGCTCAAGGCCGCCCTCCCGTCGGGCGGGTTCCTCGCGATCTATGACTCCTCCGACACCGATCCGGATCTGTCCGACGCGCTGGCCAAGTACAACGAGAGCGGCGCCGACCCGTACCGCCTGCGCACCCCCGAGCAGATCGCCCGCTATTTCGACGGCCTGGCGCTGGTCGAGCCGGGCGTGGTGCCCATCGAGCACTGGCGCCCGGACCCCTCCCCGTTCGAGCCGCCCGCACGATTGAGCGCCAACATGGGCGGCGTGGCGCGGAAGCCATGATGGACCTGCCGGGAATCAGTTCATCCCCGGCCTGCCGCAGACCCCGGAGCACGCCACGGCGCGGCGGAGGCTGACCGCCTGGCAGGCTGACCGCCCGCCCCCGTCCGGCCGCTGACGGCTGGTTCAGCCAGCATGCCCCGGATATAACTGTCTGTGAATACCTGACTACTCTTAGGTATACATGCAGGTGGGGGTGGATGAGTCGAGCATGGCAATGAAGCTAGCCACCGTCTTGGTGGCCGACGACGACCGCGATATCCGCGACCTGGTCAGCTTCAAGCTGAGCCAGGCGGGCTTCAGGCTCCAGGTCTGCGACGACGGCATCACGGCGCTCGCCGCGATCGAGGCCGAGCCGCCGGACCTGGCGGTCCTGGACGTGATGATGCCCGGCTTGTCGGGTATCGACGTGCTGCGGAAGGTTCGCGATGACGAGCGGCTCCACGGGGTCCGGGTCATCCTGCTCACCGCGCGCTCCCGGGATGCCGACGTGGACGCGGGCTTCGCGACCGGCGCGGATGACTACATCATCAAGCCGTTCAGCCCGCGAGAGCTGCTACACCGGGTGAACGCGGTGCTGGCCAGGCCGCGCCCGTGATCGGCCAGGCGCTCCTGATTGCGGTGAGCCTCGGCCTGGGGCTGGCTTGCGCGGTGCTGGCGGTCCTGGTGGCGGCGGCCAGGCTGGGGCGCCTGATGGCCGGGGCCGCGCGCGAGGCGCGGCTGGCTCCGCATCGCGAAGCGCTGCTGGTCCTCGCGGCCGGCGGCGATGAGGACGGCGCCGCCGCTGCGCTGCGAACCGTATCCAAGCGCGACTGGCCAGCGGTTCGTGACCAGGTGGTCGCGCTGCTGGGCAAGGTCCGCGGGGATCCGGCCGACGAGCTCGCGTGGTTGCTCGACGAGCGCGGCGAGTTCCGGCGGGCACGCGCGGCGGTGCGCTCTCGCCGGGCGATCACGCGGGCGCGAGCCGCGTGGCTGCTCGGCCTGGCCCGGCAGCCGCAGGACGTCACGCTGCTCTTGCCCCTGCTGGCCGACCGGTCAGCAGGGGTTCGCGGGGCGGCGGCCCGATCGCTGGGGTCGATTGGCGACCCGGTCGCCGCCGCCGCGCTCTTCGAGGCGGTGCAGCCGGTCGGCGGCCGGCCCGGTATCCCGGCTGCCCTGGCCGCGGAGACCCTCATTGGCTTCGGGGCCGGGGCGGTCCCCGCCGTGGCCGGCGCGCTGGCCGCCGCCGACGCCACCGTGCGCGCGGTGGCCGCGATGGTGGCGGCTGAGTTGGCGCTGGCCGCGATGGCGCCCCAGCTGCGGTCCCTGCTGTCCAGCGACCCCGTGCTCGAGGTCCGCGTCCCGGTCGTGCGGGCCCTGGGCGTGGCGGGCGGGGCGGAGGACATCGCCGGCCTCGCCGCCCAGACCAGCGCCACGCAGCCCCCGGTGGTGCGGCGGGCGGCGGTCCAGGCCCTGGGCGAGCTGGGGCATCCCGATGCCGCGCCGGTCCTGGCCGGGCTGCTGCCTGACCAGGATGTCCGCCTGACCCAGAACGCCGGGGACGCGCTGGTGGAGATCGGCCCGCCCGGATTGCGGGAACTGCTGCGAGCGAGCGAGGGCAACGACCAGGCGGCCCGGGTGGCGGCCGGGTCACTGGCGGTCGCCTGGTTGCGGGGCCGGGTCCAGCTGCCCGACGGCGTGCCGTTGCCCGGCGCCTTGACCGCGGCCAGGGACGGGAGCCCGCGGTGACCACGGGGGGCGTGCTCAGCGGCGTGCGGATTGGGCTAGCGGACATCGTCTACGCCCTGCAGTTCCCCGTCTTCGCTTACTTCCTGCTGATCAACACCTCCTACCTGGTGCTGATCCTGCTGGCCGGGTCGGGGACGTTCCGGCACGCCCGGCGGCTCCCGCACGCGGGCCGGGGTGAGGACCTGGCCAGCCGGCTGACCCCGGGCGTGTCGGTGATCATGCCCGCGTATAACGAGGCCGCCGGCATCGTGCCCGCGGTCCAGGCGATGCTGTCGCTGCGATACCCCCGGCACGAGGTGGTCGTGGTCGATGACGGCAGCACCGATGAGACCCTCGCCCGGCTGGCCGAGTCGTTCGACCTGGTGAAGGTTGACCGCCCGCTGCCCGCTGACGTCCCCATGCAGGCGGCGGTCCGCGAGGTCGCGGTGCCGCGCGACGGCCGCACCCGGCTCGTGGTGGTCACCAAGGACAACTCAGGCAAGGCGGACGCCGTCAACGTCGGCGTCAACGCCTCCGGGGAGGACCTGGTCGCCATCGTGGACGCCGACTCCCTGCTCGACCCGGACGCGCTGCTGGTGGTGACCCGCCGTTCGCCGACGACCCGTTGCGGGTGGTGGCCACGGGCGGCGTCGTCCGGATCGCCAACGGCTGCACCGTGGTCGCGGGCCGGGTCACCGGCATCCGCATGCCGGCCAACTGGCTGGCCCGGATCCAGGTGGTGGAGTACCTGCGGGCGTTCCTGCTCAGCCGGGCCGGATGGTCCCGGCTGGGAGCGCTGATCTTGATCAGCGGAGCGTTCGGCGTGTTCCGCCGGGACGTCCTGGTCGAGGCCGGAGGCGTGTCGCACGCCACCCTCGGCGAGGACTTCGAGCTTGTCGTCCGGCTGCACAAGCGCATGCGCGACTCCGGCCGCGATTACCGGATCCAGTTCGTCGCCGAGCCCGTCTGCTGGACTGAGGTCCCGGTCACCGCGGGCGTGCTGCGCCGGCAGCGGCGGCGCTGGCACCGCGGCCTGTGGGAGACGCTGTGGGCCTACCGCGCGATGCTCGGCCGGCCGCGCTACGGGCGCGTGGGCCTTGTCGCGCTGCCGTGGTACTGGCTGTTCGAGTTCGCGGCGCCCATGCTGGAGCTCGCGGGGCTGGCCCTGATGATCCTCGGAGCGGCCTTCGGCGTGATCAGCGTGGTGTCGTTCGGGTTGTTCATGGCCGTGGCGTACGGCTACGCGGCCATGGTGACGCTGGCCGCGATGGCGATCGAGGAGCTGTCCTTTCCGCGCTACCGGCGATGGCGTGATCTCGGGGCGGCCGCACTGGCCGCCATCGCCGAGAACCTCGGCTACCGCCAGATGACCGCGGTGTGGCGGGTCGAGGGCTGGTGGTCGGCCGTGCGCGGCCGGGTCGCGGTCTGGGGGGCGATGACCCGCGAGGGATTCAACAGCGGGGGCGGGGATGCGTAGCTGGCCGTTGCGGCGGCTGCTCTGGCTGCTGGTCGCCATCCCCTGCTCGGTCACGCTGATCATCAGCGTCGTGAGCCTGCTGGGCCTGCGGGCGCTGGACAACAAGGTGGTGGAGCTGACCGAGGTCACCGGGCCCGCCCTCAGCCTGAACGCGGACCTGCTGCAGACGATGACCGACGCCGAGACCGGGCTGCGCGGCTACATCGCGAGCGGGAACCCCGAGCTGCTAGCGCCGTACAACCATGCCCTGCGGCGCCGCGCCGTCCTGCAGAGCCGGCTCGACCGGGTGCTGGACCGGACGGTGAACGCGGCCGGGCCGGGTGCCGTCGCCCGCAAGGACGAGGCCCAGGATGCCGTCATCGACCGCTGGTGGCGGTACTCCGGGCGCGCGATTTCGCAAGGAGCCGGCGCGCAGGGCACCCTGCTCGCGGGGAAGGCGCTCTTT
>JAICUO010000307.1 GCA_025935815.1 Streptosporangiaceae bacterium | reverse complement strand
TAGCTCTTCTCGCCGAGGATCTCGCGCTCGCGGGGATTCACCGGGACCACCTGGTAGCCATGCCGCTTGAGGTAGTAGCCGACGAAGTGGCTGGCCCGCAGCTCGTTGGCGGACAGGCCCACGATGGCGATCGTCTTGGCGTGCAGCACCCGCTGGATCGCCAGCGGGTCCTGGTACCGGTCCAGGTCGGTCATGTCGACGCTCCCTTCGCCGTCACCGCAGCGTCCTCTCGAGCGGTAGCCGCGACGAGCGCGAAGCCCTGCCCCAGGTCCCAGATCAAGTCCGCGACCGACTCGGTGCCGACCGACAGCCGCACCGTGCCCGGCCCGACGCCGGCCGCCCGCAGCTCCTCATCGCCCAGCTGGCGGTGGGTCGTGCTGGCGGGATGGATGATCAGGCTCTTCGCATCGCCGACATTGGCCAGGTGGGACCACAGCGTCACGCCGCGGATGAGGTCCTGGCCCCCGGCCCGGCCGCCGGCGCAGTCGAAGGAGAACACCGCGCCGGCGCCGCGGGGCAGGTACTTCTCCACCAGCGGCCGGTACTTGCTGCCGGGCAGGCCCGGGTGGGTCACGTTCGACGCCAGGTCATGCGCGGAAAGGAACTCCGCGACCGCCAGCGCGTTCGTTACGTGGCGTTCCATCCGCAAGCTGAGCGTCTCCAGTCCCTGCAAGAACAAGAAGGCGTTGAACGGCGAGAGCGCCGCGCCGAGGTCGCGCAGCGTCTCGGCCCGCAGCTTCATCAGGTAGCCGTACATCCCGAACGTCTCGTGGAACTGCAGGCCGTGGTAGGCCGGCGACGGGTCGGCGATCACCGGGAACCGCCCGTTGGACCAGTCGAACGTGCCGCCTTCCACGACGACGCCGCCGATCGAGGTGCCATGGCCGCCGATGAACTTGGTCGCCGAGTGGATCACGATGTCGGCGCCCCACTCAATCGGGCGGCACAGGTACGGCGTCGCGAACGTGTTGTCCACGATCAGCGGCAGGCCATGAGCGTGCGCGATGGACGCGATCTCCTCGATGTCCAGCACGTTCCCGGCCGGGTTGCCGATCGTCTCGCCGAAGAACGCCTTGGTGTTCTCGCGGACGGCGGCGCGCCAGGCCTGCGGTGAGTCGGGGTCGACCCACGTCAGCTCCACGTTCATCTTGCGGAGCATGTGCTTGAGCTGGTTGACCGTCCCGCCGTACAGCGCCGAGGACGAGACGACGTGGTCGCCCGGCTGCAGCAGCGTGAACAAGGCGGCCGCCTGGGCGGCGATCCCGCTGGCGAACGCGACCGCGCCGGCGCCGCCCTCCAGGCTCGCGACCCGCTCCTCGAACACGGCGACGGTCGGGTTCATGATGCGCGAGTACGTGTTCCCGTACTCCTGCAGGTTGAAGTACGCCGCCGCCGACTCCGGGTCCTCGAACACGTAGCTGGTCGTCTGGAAGATCGGTACCGCGCGCGCGCCCGTGTTCGGGTCGGGCCGCTGCCCGGCGTGCAGTTGCCGCGTCTCGAACCCGAACGCGCGGGCTTGCTCGCCCGGCGCGCGGGCCCCCTCGTCACTCACGAGAGCCCCCCTCTAGGAAGCGCTGGATGATAGGCGTCTGCCGCGCTTCCTCCAGCAGGAAGCAGTCGTGCCCGTACGGCGCGTCGATCACGTGGAGCTCAGCCGGCTTGCCGAGCGCGCCGAGCGCGTCGGCGATCTCGGCCGACCCTGACGGCGGGTACAGCCAGTCGGAGCTGAACGCGATCAGCAGCGTCCGCGCCCTGACGTCGCCGAGCGCGCAGACGAGCGACCCGCCGTGCTGGCGGGCCAGGTCGAAGTACGTCAGCGCGCGCGACATGTACAGGTAGGTGTTGGCGTCAAATCGCTTGACGAACGAGTCCGCCTGGTGCCGCAGGTAGCTCTCGACCTGGAACTCCGGCTCGGTCATCGTGTAGCGGATGTCGTCGGAGAACTGCAGCCGCCGGCCGAACTTGTCGTTCAGCGCCGGGGCGGACAGGTAGGTGATGTGGCCGACCATCCGGGCCACGCCCATGCCGGCGTCGGGTGCGCCGCCGGCGTCGTAGTAGCGGCCGTCCCGCCACGCCGGGTCGCGCATGATCGCGTCCCGCGCGATCGAGTTCCACGCCACGCCCTGCGGGTGCAGGGCGTGCGTGCTGGCGATCGCCACGACCGCGTCGACCTGATCAGGAAACATGACCGCCCACTCCAGCGCCTGCATCCCGCCCAGCGAGCCGCCGGCCACCGCCGCGAGCCGCTCGATGCCGAGCTCGTCCAGGAACGCGCGCTCGGTGCGGACCATGTCGGCGACCGTGATCACCGGGAAGTCCGGGCCGTACGCCTTGCCGGTCGCCGGGTTGGCCGACGACGGCCCGGTCGTCCCCCGGCAGCCGCCCAGGAGGTTGGTGGACACGACGAAGAAGCGGTCGGTGTCGAAGGCCTTGCCCGGGCCGATCATCCCGTCCCACCAGCCAAGGCCCTTGCCGCTCACCCCGTCGCGCTCCTCGGCCGCGAACCCGTCCCGCGTGCCCGCCTCCGGCGCCGTCTTCGCGAAGCCCGCCGCGTGGGCATCGCCGCTGAGCGCGTGGCAGACCAGGATGACGTTGTCGCGCCGCGGCGAGAGGGTCCCGTAGGTCTCGTAGGCGACCCGGACGGGATGCAATCCCTGCCCGCAGTCAAGGCGTAGAGAATGAGGCAGGTCGAGATACTGCGTCTCGACGGTACCGACGGTGCCAGCCGAACCACCCAGGCCGGACACGAGCTTGGGGGCCGGCTGTGTCATGGGGGCTATCTTAGCTCGCGGGGCACGGTGTATTGTCAATCAATCCCATAGGGAATTGAGAGAGGGAAATCATGACTACGGTCGACAACGGGGTCAATGTCGAGGCGCTACTGGGTGCGCGGGAGGTGCTGAAGGGCGCGCCGGAGGCCGCCGCGTTCACCTGGCGGGCATCGTCGAAGTGGGCCCATGGCGTGCAGAGCCAGGTCAAGATCCAGAACTACTTCGGCCTCGGCGAGGAGCAAAGCCACAAGAGCGAGTCGGTCTTCGACGCTGACCACCCGGAGATCTTCGCGGCGACCGACAACGCCATCACCCCGATCGAGTACCTCCTTGTCGGCCTGGCGAGCTGCCTGACCGCGGGCGTGGCGTCCGTCGCGCAAAACCGGGGCATCCAGCTTCGGTCGGTCGAGGCGAACCTGGAGGGCGCCCACGACATCCGCGGGATCCTCGGCGCCGACAGCGACGTCCGCAATGGCTTCAACGACATCAAGGTCACCTTCTCCATCGACGCCGACGCGTCCAAGGAGGAGATCGAGGCGCTGGTGGCCCAGTCCCAGAAGCGCTCCGCGGTGTTCGACGCCCTCACGAACCCGACGAACGTCACCGTCGAAGTCGCCTGAGAGGCCTAAGTCATCGAGCGAACCACAGCGGTCGTCATTGGCGCCGGCCACGCCGGCGTGGCCGCGAGTCACTTCCTCAGCGCTGCTTCGCTCGACCACGTCGTGCTCGAGCGCGGTGAGGTCGCGAACTCCTGGCGGCGCGAGCGCTGGGAGTCGCTGCGACTGCTTACCCCCAACTGGCAAAGCCGCCTCCCCGGCGTTAGTTATGACGGCCCGGACCCCGACGGGTACATGGCCGCCGGGGAGGTGGCGGAGCTCATCGAGCGCTTCGCCAAGGTCGCGCGCGCCCCCGTCCGCACCAGCGTGAACGTCACCTCGGTGCGCCGTGCGGACGGCGGGTACCAGGTGACGACCAGCGATGGCGACCTCGCAAGCCTGGCGGTGGTCATCGCCAGCGGCGCCTGCAACCGGCCCACGGTACCGTCCCTCGCGGGGGCGGTGCCGGGGCCGGTCGCCCAGCTGACGCCGTTTGACTACCGTGACCCGTCCCAGCTGCCCGACGGCGGCGTGCTCGTGGTCGGCGCCTCCGCCACGGGGGTGCAGCTGGCGGCCGAAATCCAGCGCTCCGGCCGTCCGGTGACCCTGTCGGTGGGAGAGCATGTCCGGCTGCCCCGCACCTACCGGGGCCGTGACGTGCTGTGGTGGATGGACCGCGCGGGCGTGTGGGACCAGCGGCATGACGAGCTCGACGACCTCACCCGGGCCCGCAAGCTCCCCTCGCCCCAGCTGGTCGGCACCCCGGAGCGCCTGACGCTCGACCTCAACGCGCTCGCCGGCCTGGGCGTCGAGCTGGTCGGGCGCCTGCAGATGGTGCGCAACGGCAGCGCGCTGTTCTCCGGCGGCCTGCGGAACGTGTTCTCGCTCGCCGACCTCAAGATGAACCGGCTGCTGGAGGCCTTCGACGAGTGGGCGGCCACGACCGGGGCCGGCGCGGTGACGGCGGCTCCCGAGCGCTTCGCGCCGACCCGGGTGCCGCCGTCACCGCGGTGGCAGATTGACCTCACCAGCGGGGAGATCCGCTCGATCGTGTGGGCGACGGGCTTCCGGCCGGACTACGGATGGCTCGACGTGCCCGTGCTCGACGCGAAGGGCCAGTTGCGGCACGAGGGCGGCGTGGTCGACAGCCCGGGCCTGTACGCGCTCGGCCTGCCCGTGCTCCGCCGCCGCCGGTCCACGTTCATCTGCGGCATCGAAGACGACGCCCGCGAGGTGATCGGGCACCTGGCGCGCACGCTGGGAAACGGCTAGCGAAAGAGTTAAGGTGCCTCGAGTCCTTGGAGAGTGCGGTGGCAGTCCGCCCGGTCCGCCTGTTCGGTGATCCCGTCCTGACCACGCCAGCCCAGGAGGTGGCCAGCTTCGACGCGGAGTTGCGCCGGCTGGTCCGCGACCTCGATGACACGCTGCGGGACCAGCAAGGGGCCGGCCTGGCCGCGCCTCAGCTGGGCGTGGGGCTGCGGGTGTTCGTGTTCCGCGACGAGGACGCGGCCGGGCATCTCGTCAACCCCGTGCTCACCTTCCCGGACGAGGAGGAGCAGGACGGCCCGGAAGGGTGCCTGTCCCTGCCCGGCCTGTACTTCGATACCAAGCGGCGGCTGAACGTGATCGCCAAGGGCTGCACAGTCCGCGGTGACCCGGTTCAGGTGGTGGGAACTGGCAGCCTGGCCCGGTGCCTGCAGCACGAGACCGACCATCTCGACGGCGTGCTGTTCATCAACCGGATGGACGCCCAGCGCCGCAAGGCCGCCATGCGCGCGATCCGCGCGGCCAGCTGGTTCAACCCCGTGTCACCGCCCGCGGTCAAGGTCAGCCCGCACCCGATGACGACCGGGTACCACTAGCGGTGAGCGCTAGCTGCCCATGGGGATGAGCTCGAGGACCTCGATGGAGGCACCCGGCATGGACAGGTGCGGGTGACCCTCGAGGATGGTCTCGACCTCCTCGGCCGAGCCCGCCTCCAGGATCGAGTAGCCGCCCACGCTGTCGGTGCTGGCGGCGCCGACTCCGATATGGGTCGTGTGCGCCAGCGGTGAGCCGAGGTCGGCGACGGCATAGCTGACCTTGGTCGCCCACGCCTGCCAGGCCTCCAGGCCGGCCTGCATCTGCTCGGGAGTCGCACTGGCCATCTGCTCGCGCGCGGACAGGGGCGCACGGTAAAGGACCATGAATTTGGACATCGTGATCTCCCCAGTGTTTTCGAAGCCCAGTGTTTTCGAAGCGCAGTGTTTTCGAAGCGCAGTGTTTTCGAAGCGCGGTGTTCCCGGCGGCCATCAGCGGCCGCCCTGCGGCTGACACTACACGGCGATGATTTCCGCGGCCGCGCCCTGCCTACCGTTGAGGTGCCCACCCGCCATCACCAGGTTCGACCCTTATGGCGGCCCGCCCCAGCCGGTAGAGGTCAGCCGGGCGGTCGGCGGCTGACCTATTGAAAACCGCCCCTGACCGGGGAGGGGACCCGGTCAGGGGCGGCTAACCCGAAGTGGCGCCTACCAGCGTTCGCCCAGATAGCTGAACGGCTCGAAGACGTGGCTGAAGTACCACGTCGGCTGGTTCACTCCGGAGCAACTGCCCGCTCCCTTGATGCCGGGGCAGTTGCCGTTGTCCCGCTGCAGTGCCCACATGGAGATCTCGCCGAGCCCGTGGACGGCCGCAAACCGCAGGAACGCCGGCGCGTCAGTGACTCCGAACGTCTCGGCGGGGCCGAAGTCGTCGATGCCGGGCATCTGGGTGATCCCGATCCGGCCCCACACTTCCCGGGAAGGCAGCCCGGGGTAAAGCGCGGCGAGCTGGGCATGGGCCCCGGTCGCGGCGCTCTCGGCGTCGGCCAGCATGTCCTCGGTCGTGCCGAAGAAGTAGTCGAACGTCATGATGTTGACGACGGCGATCCTCGCGTGCTCAGTCACCGCGTCCTGCAGCACCGCGAGCTCGGCCGGCGGGAGGCCGGCCGGGACCGTCGGCAGCGTGTAGGAGAAGGACACGTGCTTGCCGTGCCGGGCGGCCCATTGCTCGGTCTCCGCGATGGCCTGGTTACGGCGCACGATCCCCGCCGTGTTGTTTACCGAGTCGGCCTCGATGTCCAGGTCGATCCGGGGGACATGATAGGTGGTGACCAGCAACTCGTAGACCTTCGCGATCGCGTGCACGTCGGTGCAGCTGTCGGCCAGCTCGGTGTTGGTCGTGTCGGCGGTGAACCCGCCGAACGACGGGATCACGTTGCCGCCCGCCCGCTGGATCGCCGCGATGTCGGCGCTGAAGCTTCCCGCGGCGGTGGCCGAGATCGGCGTGGCGGTCGAGCCGTTCCAGTACGCGGTGCACGATCCCGGCTGGTCGGTCTGCAAGAACGCCAGGTTGATGTACTTGGCGCCGGACGCGCGCGACTGCTGCGCCAGCGAGCCGTTGCTGGTGTCCCAGCCCTCGAAGTAGGGCGCGAACACGTGGGCCGGCAGGCCCGCCTGCCCGGCGGCATGCGCGGCAGCGGCGTCGTACGCGGTCGCCGCCCCCGCGGTCCCGGCGACGGCGGCGGTCCCGGCCCCGGCGGCGACCAGGAACGCCAGGGTGAGGGGGATGAGTCGTCTCAAGCGCGGATCCCTTCCACTAAGTCCCGATCGAAACAAATAAGAAACTTTCCTATCTGTTTCTGGGTAGGACATTAGACCCGCCACCAATCGACGTCAAGGCTTTTGGGTACGTTGCCGGGGTGGCTGTTCTGGTCGGTACCTCGGGCTGGCAGTACCGGGACTGGCGCGGTGACTTCTACCCGCGGGAGGTGCCGCAGCGGCTGTGGCTGGAGCACTACGCCGCCCAGTTCCGCACGGTTGAAAACAACGGCGCCTTTTACCGCCTGCCTAAGCCGGAGACATTCGCGCAGTGGCGAGAGCGGGTTCCCGGGGACTTCACGATGGCCGTGAAGGCCAGCCGCTACCTCACCCACGTGCGGCGGCTGCGCGATCCCGCCGAGCCGGTGCGCCGGCTCCTGGACGCGGCCAGCGGCCTGGGCGGCAAGCTGGGGCCGGTGCTGCTGCAGTTGCCGCCGAACTTCCGCGCCGACCCCGCGCTGCTCGACGACTGCCTGGGCCAGTTCCCGGCGGGAATGCGGGTCGCGGTGGAACTTCGGGATCCCTCATGGTGGGCCGACGCCACCCAGGAGGTCCTGGCGGCCCGCAACGCGGCCCTGTGCTGGGCGGACCGGCGCGGATCACCGGTCACCCCGCTGTGGCGCACCGCCGACTGGGGATATTTGCGCTTCCACGAGGGCGCGGCCAGCCCCTGGCCGCGCTACGGCGCGAAGGCGCTGCGAAGCTGGGCGCAGCGCATCGCCACGGCGTGGCCGCCCGGCACCCGCGTGTACGCGTACTTCAATAATGACCAGGAGGGCGCCGCCGTCCGTGACGCGGCGGAATTCGCCCGGCTGACCGAGGAGGACCAACCGTGATCAACGGGGCGCATGTGATCTTGTACAGCCAGGACCCGGATGCCGACCGCGCGTTCCTCCAGGACGTGCTCGGCTTCCCGCACGTCGACGCCGGCCATGGCTGGCTCATCTTCAAGCTCCCGCCCGCCGAGGTCGCGGTGCATCCCGCCGATACCGTGCCTCCCGTCGCCGATACCGTGCCTCCCGCCGCTGGCCCGGCCTCCCACGAGCTGTACCTCATGTGCGATGACCTGGCCGCGACGCTCGGCGAACTGGCGGCGCGCGGCGTCCAGGCCGGCGAGGTCATCCAGCAGCGCTGGGGCGCGCTCGCGGCGATCACGCTGCCGAGCGGCGCGCCGCTGTCCCTGTACCAGCCGCGGCACCCGGTGGCGCACAGCCTCGGCGGCTAGCCGCGAGCCGGGTGCGGCAGCTTGTCCGGTGCCCGCACCAGGTCCACCCGGGCCACCCGCCCGCCCGCCACGGTTAGCGAGACCACGGTGACCAGCCGGCCCGCCTGGTACACCGTGAAGCCGGGTGCCCCGTTGACGTTGGTCGGCTGTATCCAGTCGCCGGGCCTGGCCCTGGCCACGATGCCGAGCAGGAACCGGGCGACGTGGTCCGCGCCCAGCACCGGCCGACGGGCGGCCGACACCACCCCGCCGCCGTCGGAGACGAGGACCACCGCCGGGTCGAGGACCTGGATCAGCGCGGCCAGGTCACCCGAGGTCACCGCCACCGCGAACGCGGATACCACCTTGCGGTGCTCGGCGGCGTCCACGGCCGGCGGCATCCCCCGCGCGCGGACCTGCCGCCGGGCCCGGGACGCCAGTTGCCGCACGGCGCCGGGGGAGCGCCCGACGACCGTCGCGACCTCGTCGAACGGCAGGCCGAACAAGTCATGCAGCACGAACGCGGTCCGCTCGGCCGGGCTGAGGGTTTCCAAGACGACCAGCAGCGCATAGCTCACCTGGTCATCGAGCGTCACCTTGTCGGCCGGATCGGCGGCCATGCGCGCGGACCCGGCGACCAGGCCGGCCGCCGGGTCAACGGCCGCGCTCTCGCCGGCCGCGCTTACCAGCGGCTCGGGCAGCCACGGCCCCACGTACTGCTCCCGCCGCACCCGCGCGGAGCGCAGGACGTCCAAAGCCATCCTGGACACGGCAACGACCGCCCACGACTCCACGTCGCGCACCGGCTTCGCGGAATGTGCCGTCACCAGCCGCAGCCAGCAGTCCGCGACCACGTCCTCGGCCTCGGAGTGCGAGCCGAGGATCGCGTACGCGACCCGCACGAGCCGCGGCCGCGCCTGGCTGAACGCCTCCGCCAGCCGGTCCTCGTCCGGGGAGGTCACGACGTGCCCCCGGCCTCGGGGATGTCCCCGGCCAGCCAGTCGGCGAACGTCTGGGTCCCGCGCGGCACCTCCGGCCCGGCCAGGTTCTTCCCGGCCGCCATGGCCTTCCCGGTCGCGCCCGGCAGCCGCACCTCGATGACGCGCCGCCGCGCCCCTTGCCGGGCACTGACCTGGCGG
>JAICUO010000415.1 GCA_025935815.1 Streptosporangiaceae bacterium | reverse complement strand
TCCCGCAAGTCCGCCAGCATCGGGTAGGGGTCACGTACGTCACCGGCCAGCTGAGAGAACTGCCGCATCGGATCATAGGCCGGGACGACAGGCTCGCCGCGGGCCGGCACCATTTCCATGACCACCTCCCGGAAAGCGGACAGGCTGATGACGGTCATGTCGTCATGTCGTCATATTACGCCGGCGTCGGCCCCGGTGAAATGGGCAGTACTGCGAATTACCCTCAACGCATTCGACAAACACCGTTTACGACAGCCTCGGCGCGGGGCGAATGTGACAAATTAGACTGAAGGATGGCTCTACCTTGCGGCGGGGGAACGGTGGATACTGGCGGCATGGACGAGACAACGATGACAGGCCCTGAGATCTCATCCGAGATCCGGGAGGCGGCGCGGGCTGCCGGTGGCGGGTGGCTCGATGAGGTTGTCGGCGACCATCAGCCGCCGGTGCCCAGCAGGTTCATCAAGGGGGCCTGGCGCCTGGACCCCGACGGCGAACTGACGGGCGAGTACGTTCCCAACCCCGAGTACGGGCGCCGGGAGGTCCGCTGCCCGTACTCCGGCGGCCGCACCAGCGCCTGACCCGAGCCGGAAGGGCAGCCGCCCAGTACAGGCTTTCTTCCCCGAACGAGCCGCAGCGCCGGGGAGATGAAAAGCGTTCTCCGGCGGTTCGCTGTCACGGCTAGCCGGTGTGCACTGGCTCGCGAGGCCAGCCTGCGAACGCGTCCCGGACCCATCGCGGGGCTTTCCCGGGCGGAAGCTCCCGGGCGATCCGCTCGTCAGTGATCCGGTCTAGGTGGACGCCCGCGTCTCCCGCGTCTTCAACGCCTAGCGAGGGTTCCTCCGCGAACGCCATGCGAAGCAGCCGCGAGATCGTGTAGCCCGCGTCCACTAGTGAGGCGATGTCTACGTAATCGCGGACCTGGTGCCGTTCCAGGATCGCGACCGTCTTTCGGGTTGCCAGGTAGTCAAGGGTGACGACTGGGCCCACGTCCTTGATCACCGTGCCGGCGTAGGCGAAGAATGCCACCTGCACCTGCACGGGATCAGGGGCGTCATCCTCAAGGCCGGCAGAGCCTGCGAGGTCACGCGGGTAGACCTCGAACTCCCACAGGCCCTCGTCTGCCGCGGTAACCTCCACCCGGTACCCAGCCTGCGCGAGTGCGGCCGCGATGGCCCGGGCGGCCCTGCCGACGTTCCTGGCATTGCTGACGAACAGGTCAACATCCTGGGTACGCCGGTTGCTCACGTCGTGGACCTGCAGCGCGCCGCCGCCAGCGAACGCCACCCCGTACTTGCGCCCGGCGGCGGTAAGAGCGATGCGCGCGATATCGCGATGTCGGCTATCGAGGAGCACTAGGCGGCCGCGCCGCGCCGCTGGCGGCGTAGCACCGGGAACCGGCTTTCCCACGCGTCGCGCTTCGCGCGATCCATGCCCAGGGCCGTCCACGAGCGGACCAGCAGGTCAGCGTTCAGGTAGCGGGTGATGTCACCGATCGCGGTCGCCGTGTCGATGACCGCCTCGCACAAAGCGGTGACCTGATCCGGGTCAGCCAGGTCGAACTGGCGGGATCCGGCCGACCAGTACAGGCGAACCGGCAACTCCTCCACGCCCGACGCAGGCCCGCGAAGGTCATCCAGGCTCGCTGGCACGATCACGGGCCTTACCGCTCTCGCGGTAGCCGCCGGCGCGGCGTTCCCGCGGGCAGCCGGGCGACTTAGCCGAGACAGGCCGCGCCGCCAGGCAACTAGGGCACGGCCACGAAAGCCCGCGATGCGGGCCAGCGAAACCGGGACCATGACCATGCGAACAGTCTAGCGAGACCGGCCGTCCGTAGTCACGCCCGGCGGCCGGATTATCCGGCCGGATAGCCGCTGATAGCCGCTGGGGCCGACGGCGGCAACTTCGAGCGCAGGCCGATACCGTGTGCGGATGGGATCTTCCGCGCTTCCCGGCCGCGGGTAGCGGCATGAATGGCGCCGCAGCTGGCTACGGGCTGCTCGACCTGCTCGAATACAGCTGGAGGCGCGAGCTCGAAGCAGGCAAAGCCGCCGGTCAGCTTGAGGTGGAGCCAAGCCTTGCGCAGGCGGTAGCCATGGCGCTCGGGGAGCAGTCCCGGGTCTTGGCGGTCGGCGGGGTGGCCGAGAAGTGGCCCGCATGCGTCATCGTCGGACTCGCTCGGATCGCGGCGGAGGCCTGTTCGGTGCCCTTTTCTGCCGCCACGTCCTTCTGGCCCGCCTGGCACCGTGCTGCAGGGCTGCGCCCAAGCGGACAATCCGCCCGTCAATGGGGCAGCGGCTTTCTCGCGGCGCTCGGAGCGCTGAGACTGCAACCCGCCGGACCGACTGCGGATGACGCGGTGCTCGCCCACGCGGCCCCGCCGCAGGACCAGAACGAGGCTGGCAGCGCTGACGGGGGAGACCATCTGCGCCTCGACCCGTTTGGCGGCGGGGTCACCCTGACGGACACCGCTTCGGGGCAGGCGCGCGCGGCGCTGCCGGAGGAAGTCGCCGACGACGGCGGCCGGCTGCTGGCCTTCGATGAGAATGGAGCGCTCGCCGACGGGGCGCTCCCCGCCGAGGCCGTCTGGGTGCTCCACCCGGCGAGCGCCGAACTGCGGTCCGACGCCCCGCTCCGGATCCTATTGACGAGCACGCTCCCGCTGACCTGGCGTGACTGGCGGCTCATGCAGCTGGACCTGCGGGAAGCTTCCTGGCTCGCCCTCAGCGATGCGGAAGCCGATGCCGATGGCGGCCGCCGAGTCGTGCGGGGCCGGACCAAGCCGGTGCTGCACACGGGCCTGCCGATCCCCGGTGTCACGACCGTTACCGGCAGGCCCGTCTTCGCCTCGCCCCCGGAAGTCCTCCTCCCACCCGGGCAAGTCACCTTCCGGGTCGAGGCCCGGATGCCGGAGTCCGGTACCGTGCTCGCGAGCGTCGCTGCCACCGGCGATGCCTGGCGGCCGGACGTCCTGTGGCGAAACGTCAAGCGCCCGCTGCTCGGCGAGGTGACGGTCACCGTGACTCCCGGCCTGCGCCGCACCATGGTGCTCGCGGAGGGGTTGCGCGTCACCTCGCACCCGGCCCCTCGCCTGACCAGCGCCCGGGGCCTGCAGCCCACGGAGGTGATGATCTCTGCGCGGCCGGGCATGACCGTCTTCCCGGCTGCCATCGTGTACCAGCAGGAGACGGTGACGCGGGCGATCACGTGCGTCGCTGGCCCGGTGGTGCAGCGCCTCGCCGTGACGCCGCCGCATATCAGGCTGCGGGTCGATCCCGAGCCAGGCAGCGGCGGTACGGCCACCGGCTGGCACCACGCTGGCCCGCTGCGGCTGACCCACGACGACTTGTGGCGCGGCGGCCTGCTCCGCGTCGACCTGCCGGGAGTCGCTGTTTCCCCGTCGATCACGGTCACCACGGGGGACACTAGAGCCGAGCCCGTCCAGGTCCTCGACCCGATGAGGGATGGCCGCTACCCGCTGCGCCGCATCCTGGACACGGTGACTATCCACGGTGACGCCAAGCTCATCATCACCATCGCCGGCGCCGGAGTGACGATCGCCACCGTATCCGGTACCACTGCGGCCAATGACCCGTGGACGATGACGTAGCTGCGAGATCCTGCCTTAATGGACGTGATCGCTACCGCCGAGCACCTCAGCTTGACCTACCGCCGCTACCTGCGGTCGCTGCTGCCGGTCCGGGACCCGAAGCTCGCGCAGGCGCTGCGGGACGCGATCGTCGGCAGCCCGCTGCTGACCAAGGGCCCGGTGCTGGAGGCGACGCCTCCCTACGCCACGGGCGCGAGCCTGCGCGCACTGATCGCGGACGGCGTCCTGCCCGGCGGGTTCGCCCGCCTCGCCGGGCCCGCGCTGCCGCTGGACCGGCCGTTGTACGCGCACCAGGAACAGGCGGTCCGCAAGGCTGCGGCAGGCCGCAACCTTGTCGTCGCGACCGGGACGGGCTCAGGCAAGACGGAGAGCTTCCTGTTGCCGATCCTGTCGGCGCTCGTCGCCGAACGCGACGCCGGAACACTTGGCCCCGGTGTCCGCGCGCTTGTGCTCTACCCGATGAACGCCCTCGCCAACGACCAGGTGCGCCGCCTGCGGCAGGTGCTCGCGGGCACGCCGGACATCACGTTCGGCCGGTACACCGGCGAGACGCCAGAGCGGCCCGTCGAGGGCGCGTCCATCTTCGAGGCCCTCAACCCCGGTGAGGCCCGGCTCCCGAACGAGTTGCTGTCCCGCGCCGAGATGCGCGATACGCCGCCGCACGTGCTGCTCACCAACTACGCGATGCTGGAGTACCTGCTGCTGCGCCCTGCGGACGTGGACCTGTTCGAGGGACCGCAGGGCGGTCATTGGCGCTTCGTCGTGCTGGACGAGGCACACGTCTACGACGGGGCGAAGGCCGAGGAAGTCGGCATGCTGCTGCGCCGGCTCAGACACAGGGTCTTTCAGCAGGGAGAGCCGGGTGGCTGCCTCCAGGCCATCGCGACGAGCGCCACGGTCGGAGACAGCCCCGCGGCCGTCATGGAGTTCGCTGGGAAGCTGTTCGACGCCCCCTTCGAGTGGCATCCCGGTGACCCGGCCCGCCAGGACCTCGTCCAGGCCACGCGGGTCGCGGTGCGGGATGGCCCGATCCGGGATGCCCCTGGCCTCGGGCCGGAAGACGCCGCCGGCCTCGGCCGGGTCCGCGTGCTGCTCGCGGGCGGGCCGCTGCCCTTCACCGACCTGGCCGCCTCGGCGGCGGTTTCCGGACCGCGACTGGCGGAGCTGGTGGCGCTCGGGGCCGCGACCCGGGACGCGTCGGGCGCACCGGTACTGTCCGCCCGCTACCACCTGTTCGCCCGCGCAACCGAGGGCGCGTTCACCTGCCTGACCGACGGCCCGGCCGGTGGGGCCGCGAGCGGGCCGCACGTGGCGCTGGCCCGGCGGGAGATCTGCCCCGACTGCTCGGCGGCGGTCTTCGAGTTCGGGTGCTGCAAGCGGTGCGGCGCCGTCCACCTCACCGGCGTCATCGAACGCGACGCGAGCGGAGAGTACTTCACCTCCCGCGTCGCGCGCGGGGACCGCCGCAGCTGGCTGCTGCTCGGCGACAGGCAGGAGGCACTCAACACGGCACAGGCCGTGGACGAGGACGACGCCGCATTCGAGGAGGCCGCCGAGCAGGACGCGAAGGACACCAAGGACGCCGTGCTGTGCGGCAAGTGCGGGGCGCTGCACACTCATGCCGCAACGGGTGCCGCGGCCGCGCCGTGCGGGTGTTCCGCCGCGCACCTGCGGGCGGTGCGGCGGCTGCCGGTCCGGTCCGGGACACCACGCGGCTGCGTATCGTGCGGGGCACGCGGCGCCGGCATGATCCGGCTGCTCGAAAGCGGCAACGAGGCGTCCGCCGCAGTCCTCGCGACGGCTCTCTACCAGGCGCTGCCCGCCGCCGACGAGTTCGCCGGACGGCCGGGGGGCGGGCGGAAGCTCCTCGCGTTCAGCGACAGCAGGCAGGCGGCCGCGTTCTTCGCACCGTACCTGGAGTCCAGCCACGCGCTGGTGCAGCAGCGCCGCCTGATCCTCGACGGGCTGGCCCGGGCGACCGCGTCCGACCCGTCGTGCTCGGTAGACGACCTGATTGAGTCGGTGGCCGCCGCTGCCGGGGCCGTTGGGGCGTTCGGGCGGCGGGAGTCCAGGCAGGCGCGCCGGCGGGAGGCTGCCCGCTGGGTGCTGCGGGAACTGATAGCACTGGACGAACGGCAGTCGCTTGAAGGACTCGGCCTGCTCCGGGTCGCCCTGGACGTCGACCCGGCGCGGCGGGCGCCGGCGCCGCTGCTCGCACTCGGGCTCACCGTCGGCGAATGCTGGCTGCTGCTGAGTGAGCTTGCCCGGACGCTGCGGCTGCAGGGCGCGCTGTCCATGCCGGAGGAGGTCGACCCGGCGGACGAGATGTTCGACCCGCGCCGAGGCCCGATCTACGTCCGCGTCGACGGCGCCGAGGCCCGGCTCAAGGTGCTGAGCTGGCTCCCCACCCGGGGCGTCAACCGGCGCCTGGACTACCTCCGCCGGGTGCTCGCGGCGCTCGGCAGCCAGGACGCTGAGCCCCGGGAGACGCTGGCCGGCTGCTGGCGGGCGCTGACCGCGGGCGGTGACGGGTGGCTCGCCGGCTCCGCGCTGCCGAGGATCGGCCAGGCCTACCAGGTCGATCACACCTGGCTGACGCTCGCGCCCGGCGGGCGCAGTGGCCCGGGCGGGGGCGGTGAGCTGTACCAGTGCGACGTGTGCCGCCGCCGGGCTGCCGCCAGCCTGCGCGGCATCTGCCCGACGCTGCGTTGCGACGGCCGCCTCCTGCCGGTGACCGCCGCTTCCGACAACGACGACGAGCACTACCGCGTGCTGTACCAGCGGACCGCGCCGGTCTCGCTGACCGCCCGCGAGCACACCGCCCAGTGGACCGGACTGGAGGCGGCCGACATCCAGCAGCGCTTCCTGGCCGGGGAGGTGAACGTGCTGTCCTGCTCGACGACCTTCGAGCTGGGCGTGGACGTGGGCGCGCTGAACGCCGTCCTGCTGCGCAACATGCCGCCCACCACGGCAAGCTACATCCAGCGGGCCGGGCGGGCTGGCCGCCGCGCGGGCTCGCCGGCGCTCGTGCTCACCTACGCGCAGCGCCGCTCCCACGACCTGTCCCGCTACGCCTCGCCCGAGACGATGCTGACCGGCCAGGTCCGGGCACCCTACGTTCCGTTGGGCAACCCGAGGATCGACCGGCGGCACGCGCACTCGGTAGCGCTCGCGGCGTTTTTCCGCGACGCGAAGGAGCACGCAGGCCAGGAGTGGAAGACCGCGGGCGACTTCTTCCTGGGCGGGGGCCCGGATGCGGCCGCCAGCCGTCCGGGGGCGTCGCCGTCGCAGCTTGTGCGCGGCTTCCTGACGCCGGTACCCGACGATGTGGACGCCGCGCTGCGCGCGGTGCTGCCGAAGTCCGCCCAGGAGCAGATCGGGCTGGACTCCGGCGCGTGGGTGGATGA
>JAICUO010000902.1 GCA_025935815.1 Streptosporangiaceae bacterium | reverse complement strand
GTACCTGCGCAAAGTCGGGGACAGCGACCGGATCCGGGACACGTTCGCCTGGCCGGGCTGGGCAGCCAGCTGCGGGCGGACAGCATCCGGTGCGGCACCGCGGCCGGGTCGGGGCACCCGGCCTCGGCGATGTCGGCGGCGGACCTGATGGCGGTGCTGCTGGCCCGGCACCTGCGCTACGACTGGGACAGCCCCGGCGAACCCGGCAACGACCACCTGACCTTCTCCAAGGGGCACGCGTCCCCGCTGCTGTACGCGATGTTCAAGGCGGCCGGGGCAATCAGCGACGGGGAGCTGGCGGGCGGGTTCCGCCGGTTCGGCTCCCGGCTGCAGGGCCACCCCACCCGGCGCTGCCCTGGGTCGAGGTGGCCACCGGGTCGCTGGGCCAGGGCCTGCCCTACGGGGTCGGCATCGCGCCGGCCGGGCGGCGCCTGGGCAAGCTGCCCTGCCAGGTGTGGGTGCTGTGCGGCGACAGCGAGATGGCCGGGGGCTCGATATGGGAGGCACTGGACAAGGCCGCCTACTACAAGCTCGGCAACCTCACCGCGATCATCGACGTGAACCGGCTCGGCCAGCGCGGCCCCACCGAGCTGGAATGGGACATGGACGCCTACCGGCGGCGCGCCGAGGCGTTCGGCTGCACCGCCGTCGTCATCGACGGGCACGACATCACCCAGGTCAACCAGGCCCTGGGCGTCGCGCGGGACACCGTGGGCCGGCCGTGATCCTCGCCCGGACGGTCAAGGGCAAGGGCTTCCCCGAGATCGAGAACAAGAACGGCTGGCACGGCCGCCCGCTGCCCGCCGACATGGCACAGCGCGCGGTCGCCGCGCTCGGCGGCGAGCAGAACCTGCGCGTCACCACGACTCGCCCCGGTCATCACGAAGCCCCGCAGCGCGCCCAGGCCACCGCGGTCACCCTGCCGCGCTTTCAGGTGGGCGACAGGGTCGCCACCCGCAAGGCGTACGGGGACGCGCTGGTCGCGCTCGGCGGGCGGCCCGACGTGGTCGCCCTGGACGGGGAGGTCGGCAACTCCACCGACGCGGGGGAGTTCGCCGCCGCCTACCCAGGCCGGTTCTTCGAGATGTTCATCGCCGAGCAGCAACTCATCGCCGCCGCGGTCGGCCTGGCCGTCCGCGGCTACGTGCCGTTTGCCTGCACTTTCGCCGCGTTCCTCAGCCGTGGCTACGATTTCCTGCGGATGGCCGGCATCTCCGGGGCGAGCATCAGACTGTGCGGCTCGCACGCCGGGACCGAGATCGGACCGGACGGGCCGTCGCAGATGGCGCTGGAAGACCTCGCCGCGCCGCGCGCCATCCACGGCTCCACCGTGCTCTACCCGGCCGAAGCCACCGCGACCGCCGCCCTGACCGCGGAAATGGCCGGCACGCCGGGGATCGTGTACCTGCGCACCACCCGGGGCGCCTGGCCCGTGCTCTGACCAGGCCACCCTGGCGGACGCGGCGGCGGCGACCGGCGGGCGGCTGGTCATCGCCGAGGACCACTACCCCCAGGGCGGCCTCGGCGCCGCTGTTCTGGAGGCCCTGGCCGGGCTCCACCCTCCGCCCCCGGCGAGCCGCTGCGGGTCCGACAGTGCGCGGTCAGCGGCCTGCCCGGCTCCGGAACCCCGGACGAGCTTATGGGAGCAGCGGGCATCTCCGCGTCCCGGATCGCCGCCGCCCGCGGACTGCTCAAGGACTGAAGGAGGAGACAGCAGATGAATACCGGTATCCGCGTGCGCCGCGTAGACGCCCCATCGCCTGAAGACGGCGCTCGCGTGCTGGTGGACCGGGTATGGCCGCGCGGATTGCGCAAGGACGCCGCCCGGCTGGATGCGTGGGCCAAAGACGTCGCCCCGTCCACCGAGCTCCGGACCTGGTACCCAGCATGACCCGGCCAAGTTCGGCGAGTTCAGGCAGCGTTATACGGCTGAACTGGAACAGCCCGTGCCGCGGGAGGCGCTCAGCCGGCTCCGCGTCCTGGAGGCAGGCAAGCCGGTCACGCTGCTGACCGCCACCAGGGATCTCGACCTCAGCCAGGCCGCTGTTCTCGCCGGATTGCTGCGCGAGGAGAAGTAGGCCTTCCGGGTTACTGCCTCCCGGCCGCTGGCTCGCGCTCGCCAGGGTTCTCGCGTTCGGAAAGGCGGGCGACGCACAGGCTGGGCTCGACGAACGGGTCCAGCCGGTCGGCGGTGAGCGGTGCCCGCATCCGGTCCAGCGCCCCGCGCATCAGCCCCAGGTGCAGCGAGCAGATCACCTCCTGGTGACGCTCGGCCACCTCACGGAACGGGCACTGCCGCAGGCACAGCCGGTACTGCCCGTCGCCGTCGCCGGCCTCCGCCTGCGGGGAGAATCCCAGCTCCTCCATGACCGCGGTCAGCTTCCCGATGGCCTCCTGCGCGGACAGCTTCTGATAGGGCGGCGGCTGCTCGGTGAGGTAGGCGCCCCACTCGCGCCCGGCATTCTCCGCCGCTTTGCCTGGCGTCGTCATGGTCCC
>JAICUO010000257.1 GCA_025935815.1 Streptosporangiaceae bacterium | reverse complement strand
CGTCGCCGGGTCTTCCCAGGTCACAGGGCTGGCATCAGGACAGCCGGAACGCTGTTCCGGCAACTTTGTGACCTGCTGACCTGCGGTTTCCCGCCCGTCTGATGCAACTCCTGAGAGTTCACGTAGGTGCGCAGCGTCACGGACGGATCGGCGTGGCCTAGCACGCTGGACAAGTCGACCACGTTCATGCCGTCATCAAGGCACTCGCTGGCGAACTGATGGCGCAGCGAGTGGGTGGTGTACCCCTCGATCCCCAGCGCGGCCGTGATCGCGGCGAACCTCGCCCACGCGGTGTTGTACTGCATGTAACGGGTCCTCGGGCCGGGGCACAGCGGGCCGTCCGGCATGGCCGCGATCATGTCCCACACGTAATCGGGCACGGGGACGTTGCGGCCCTGGCCTTCCTTGCGGTGCTTCAGCGGCACGCGGGCCCGGCCGTCCCTGCTGGCCTGGCTCCGCAGCCGCAGGTAGCGCTCACCGCTCCGGCGCTGCCTGAAGTCGGCCTTCTCGGCTCCCAGGGCCTCCCTGATCCGTAGTCCCATGGTCCGCTGGAGCCACGCGGCTACCCCTACGCCTGCCAGGGTGCGCTCCCTGCCGTTGTCGCCAGTGACGGCGGTGCCGTCAGCGAGCATCCCGACCGTGGCGTCATCGATGAACACGAAACCGGTGCGGGCCTCGTCGTCGTCCGCGTCGTCATCGCCGGGGGCGGCCTGGGCCGGCGTGCCGTCGGTGAGGTTGATCCCGCCCAGCTTGTGCCGGCCGATCTTCTCGGCCCTGGCGGCGGCGTCCATGGTGCCCGTGATGATCATCCGGGTAACCCGCCGGTAGCCGGTGCTCTTGCCTGCCAGCGTGACGTTCACCAGCTCGGCCACCTCCTCCGACGCCTGCGCGGTGGCCATCTGCGCCAGCGTCCGGCCCGCGAATAGCTTCTTGACGCTGGTGCGGTAGTTGCTGAGGTAGGCCGCGCGGGAATCAGCGCTGGCCTTCAGCGCCGATGACATGATGAACGCCTCGGCGGCCGGGCCGAACAGCTCATTGCCGGCCGCCGGATCAACATAGGTCCGGCCCTGCGCGCGCTTGCCCCTGGTCAGCTCCAGCTGAAAATCCTGGGCCTTCCTCAGCCCGGTGCCGTACTGCATCCGCTTGCGGGCGTCCATCTCGTCACTGAACGACTTGTCCCGCTGTACCCCGTTCACGGTGTAGCGGACGGTCCACGCGTGACGGCACCGCTCAACCTCGGCCGGCTCGCAGGTGTGCTGACAGGTCCCGGCCGCGCACCCCTTGTTGGTCTCCGGGCGGTGATACGCGCGGTCGCACTTCTTTAGGATGGTGGCCTGAAGCCTGCCGTTAGTACCCCTCGCGGCGCGCTGCGACATGTACGAGCACCTGACTTTCACCTGATCCTGGACTATCCCGTATGCCCTCTGACCTGGGCATACATCCATTATCAGGCATACAGCGCATTCGCCTTTGTGAGAGGGCGGGTCAGGCGGGCCAGTCGGTGGGGAGGGTGCCGCCGGTGAGGGCGGTCGGGTTGACCGCGCGGACGATCTCGTTCAAGGCGATCCGGACGTACGGCTCGCCGACCCACAGGTGCTTGGCCTTGTCGACCGCGATCATCTCGGCCTTCGGCACGCGGGCGAAGCGCGGGCGGGCCTGGTCGGGCGTCAGGTAGTCGTCAAGCTCGGGGACCAGCGCGACCAGCGGCTTGCCGGCGGCGGCCCAGCGGTCCAGGTCGGCGTCGCAGGCCCGCTTCAACGGCGGCGACAACAAGATCGCGCCCTCGACTTGCGGCAGGTCGCCCCAGCGCAGCGCGATCTCGGTACCGAACGACCAGCCGAGCAGCCAGATCCGGGGCAGCCCGTGGCCGGCCGCCCAGCCGACCGCCGCCTCGACGTCATAGCGCTCGGAATTGCCGCCGCCGAACTCGCCGTCGCTGCGGCCCCGCTCGGACTCGGTGCCGCGCGTGTTGAACCGCAGGACGGCCAGGCCGGCGAGGGCGGGGAGGCGGTAGGACGCCTTCTTGTACAGGTGGCTGTCCATCATGCCGCCGTGGGTGGGCAGCGGGTGCAGGCAGACCAGGGTCGCGACGGGGTCCCGGTCGGGCGGGAGCGCCAGTTCACCGACGAGGTTCAGGCCATCGGCGGTCTGGATGTCAACTGGCGTCCGGCGCGCGGGAAGGATCGTCGCTGCCCTGATCTCGGTCACGGTGGTGCTCGCTCGCTCTCTGGTTGTCGCCGGCGTTCATCGGGCGGCGTTATCGCCCGCAGGGCTCATCGCCTCGGCCTGCGCTGCATGCGCCGCTGCCAGCACGCGGAGTGCCAGTGCCGCCGGGCCTCCACGCCCGCGACGCGGCTCGGCCAGGCGACCATGTGCGGAGTCCCGGGGTAGATCTCCTGATCGCAGCCGGGGCACCGGTAGCTCTTGGTCGCGGCCGCGCCCGGCACCGGGCGGACCACCCAGTCGTCGTCCGGCCAGGCCTCAACCCGCTCCGGCCCCAGCGGGGCGGACGGCCCGTCCGGGCGCTGGCGGCGGATCTTGCGCGGGCTCACAGTAGTCCAGACTATCGAGATCAGTATGTGACACATGTACTAACCGACGGCGGTGCGCTGCTCTTCCACCCCGTCCGCGTGAGCCGCCGATGGATCCTGGCCCGCGGGGCGCGGCATCCGCACTACAGTGCGTTTGTGCGGCTTGTTATCGCGCGGTGCAGTGTCGACTATGACGGCAGGCTGACCGCCCATCTCCCCTCGGCCCTGCGGCTACTGATCGTCAAGGCGGACGGCTCTGTCCTGGTGCACTCCGACGGCGGCTCCTACAAGCCGCTGAACTGGATGTCACCGCCGTGCCGGCTGACTGAGCAGCCGGACAAGTGGACGGTCGTCAACAAGGCCGGGGAGACGCTCACGATCGTCATCGAGGAGACGCTGAGCGACACCTCGGTTGATCTCGGGATCGACCCCGGCCTGGTCAAGGACGGCGTCGAGGCGCACCTGCAGGTACTGCTGGCCGAGCAGTTGCACCTGCTCGGCGACGGCTGGCGGCTGATCCGCCGCGAGTACCCGACGCCGATCGGCCCGGTCGACATCATGTGCCGCGATGCCGCCGGCGCGCACGTTGCCGTCGAGATCAAAAGGCGCGGGGAAATCGACGGCGTGGAGCAGCTGACGAGGTACCTGGAATTGCTTAACCGCGACCCGCTGCTGACCCCCGTCCACGGGATCTTCGCCGCCCAGGAGATCAAGCTCCAGGCGCGTACCCTAGCTGAGGACCGGGGCATCCGGTGCGTCACCCTCGACTACGGGGCGATGCGCGGCATCGTGCGCGACGACACCCTTTTCTGACGCAAAAAGCCCCCATATCGGCGCCGGCTCGTTGGTTAGATGAAAACCATGGCGACTGACGAGACGATCTGCGGCGATGACCGATCGGTGACCATCCGGGCGATGGAGCCCGGGGACGCCGCCGCGGTGCTTGCGATCTACCAGGCCGGGCTGGATGAGGGCCAGTCCAGCTTCGAGACCACGGCACCCGCGTGGGCGGCGTTCGACGCGGCGAGGCTGCCGGGGCACCGGCACGTCGCCGTGGACGCGGCGACAGGGCAGGTGCTCGGCTGGGTGGCGGCGGCGGCCGTCTCCTCCCGGCCGGTGTACTCCGGGGTAATCGCGCACAGCGTCTACGTCGACGCCGCCGCCCGGGGGCGCGGGATCGGCTCCGCGCTGCTGACGGCGCTCATCGGTTCAAGCGAGGCGGCCGGGATCTGGACCATCCAAAGCGGCGTTTTCCCGGAGAACGGCGCCAGCTTGCGGCTGCACGAGCGGGCCGGGTTCCGCGTCGTGGGCACCCGGGAGCGAGTCGGCCGCCACCATGGGGTCTGGCGGGACACCGTCCTCATCGAGCGCCGCAGCAAGGCCGCGGGCACGGACTGACGCTAGGGACCGGCAGGCGCGGGATGGGGCGAGGGGCGCTTGCGGTGGGAGAGCTGGTAACGGAGGACGGCCACGTGGCCGAGGCGGCGGGCGCCGAGCAGGCGCATGGGGCTTGCCTTGGTGTACGGGTACTGGTCCGGGAGGGCGAAGCGGGGGGCATCGGGGTCGCCCACGAAGAAAGGGGCGACCGCCAGGCGGAGCTCGTCGGCGAGAGACTGGGACAGGGCGTCGGCCAGTACCCTGGCGCCGCCTTCGAGCAGGACAGTCGCCACGTCGCGGTGCGCGTGGAGATCGTGCAGGACTTTCTTCAGGGTCAAGTCGGCGCCCTGGTAGGCAAGCGGGGTGCCGGGGCCGGTGAAGAAGTTCGCCGCCGGGTCCAGGTCGCCGCTGGCGGTGAGCGTCACCCGGAGCGGGTGCCCGGGCAGGCCGCGAGCCACCCGGGCGGCGACGCGGTCCGGCGAGCGGAGCAGGAGCCTGGGGTTGTCGGCCCGGATGGTGCCCGCGCCGACGAGGATGGCATCGACGCTGGCGCGAAGCTCGTCCACCTCGTCGAGGTCTTCTGGGCCGGACAGGATGAGGCGCCGCGGACTCGTGTCGTCCAGGCAGCCGTCAACGGAGATAGCGCAACTCGCGATGACGTACGGGCGGTCGGGCACGTGAGGCAGCCTAACGGTGGTGGGCACGAGTGCGACACGGCGGTGCCGGTGGCGCAAGTCGTGGTGTTTACTCTTCTTATGGCAGGTCGTGTGGCATCTCCCGGGCAGCGTTCGTGGGACCCGACCAGTGGGACTTTTCCTTCCGTGAACCCCGCGAACGGCGACGTCCTCGCCCGGTACCCCATCGAGGGGGAACGCGAGGTCGGGCTGGCGGTGATGCGCGCCCGGACGGCGGCGACCTGGTGGGGCGGCCTGTCGTTCGCCGAGCGGCGGCTGCGGCTGCTGGCCTGGAAGTCGCACATGACGCGGTTCATGGGGCGGCTGGCGCGGATCGTTCACGACGAGACGGGCAAGCCGCTCGATGACGCCACCCTGGAGGTCATCTCGGCGATCTTGCACGTCGACTGGGCGGCCAGGCACGCGCGGTCAGTGCTTCGCCCGCGGCGGGTGCCCAGCGGGCTGCTCATGTACAACCAGGCCGCGTCGGTGGAATACCACCCGCTGGGCGTCGTCGGGGTGATCGGGCCGTGGAACTACCCGGTGTTCACGCCGATGGGGTCGATCGCCTACGCGCTGGCGGCCGGGAACGCGGTCGTGTTCAAGCCGTCGGAGCTGACCACCGGCACCGGGAAGTGGCTGGCGGATTCGTTCACGCAGGTGCTGAGCGAGGTCTTCGGCGACACCGAGCCGGTGTTCCAGGTCGTGACGGGGCTGGGCGAGACCGGCGCGGCGCTGGCGGCATCGGGCGTCAGCAAGGTCGCGTTCACGGGTTCGCCGCAGACGGCCCGCAAGGTCATGGCGGCCGCCGCCGCGACGCTGACCCCGGTGCTGGTCGAGGGGGGCGGGAAGGACGCGCTGCTGGTCGCGGCGGACGCCGACCTCGACGCCGCCGCGGACGCGGCCGCGTGGGGCGCGATGTCGAACGCGGGGCAGACGTGCGTGGGCGTTGAGCGGGTGTACGTGGCCGAGGCGGTGTACCACTCGTTCCTGGAGAAGCTCACCCAGCGGGTGTCCTCGTTGCGCCCGGGAGACGATGACGGCGCGTCCTACGGGCCGATGACGCTGCCGTCCCAGGTGGACGTGGTCGAGCGGCACCTGGCGGACGCGTTCGCCCGGGGCGGGCGCCCGGTCGTCGGCGGCCTCGACGCGGTCAGGCCGCCGTTCGTGGCCCCCGTCGTGCTGGTCGACGTGCCCGAGGAAAGCGCCGCGGTGCGGGAGGAGACGTTCGGCCCGACGGTCACCGTGACGGCGGTCCCGTCCCTGGCGGACGCGGTGCGGCTGGCGAACGCGTCGTCCTACGGGCTGGGCTCGGCGGTGTTCACCAAGCGCCGGCGGGCCGGGGTGTCCGCCGCGCGGTCGCTGCGGACCGGCATGACCTCGATCAACTCGGTGATCGGGTTCGTGGCGGTGCCCTCGCTGCCGTTCGGCGGGTCGGGCGAGTCGGGCTTCGGGCGCATCCACGGAGCGGACGGCCTGCGCGAGTTCTCCCGCGCCAAGTCGATCACCCGCCAGCGGCTTAAGCCCGCGGTGGCGACGACGACCTTCCGGCGGACCGAGCAGGACATGGACCGGCTGGTAAAGGTCGTCACGCTGCTGCACGGCCGCCTGTACCAGCCGCGGCGGCGCCGGCGTTCGTGACCCCGCGGGGCTGGTTACCCCTCCCGGTCGCCGCCGGGGCGCCACAAGACGTCCTCGAGTCCCGCGCTGGCGTTGGCGGCGCGGGCCAAGATGAACAGCAGGTCGGACAGGCGGTTGAGGTACTTGGCGGGCAGCGGGCTGACCGTGTCGCCGTGCTCCTCACGGGCCGCCCACGCGGAGCGCTCGGCCCGCCTGGTCACGGTGCGGGCGGTGTGCAGGAGCGCGGCGCCGGGAGTGCCGCCGGGCAGGATGAAGCTGCGCAGCGTTGGCAGGCCGGCGTTGTACTCGTCGCACGCCTGCTCCAGGCCCGCGACATAGCTCTCGTCCACGCGGATCGGCGGATACGGGCGCGGCTGGTCGCTCACCGGGTTGGCCAGGTCGGCGCCGACGTCGAAGAGCTCGTTCTGGACGCGGCTCAGCAGCTTGACCATCGCCGACGGGAGCTGGCCGATGGTCACGGCCGTCCCGATCGCGCAGTTCGCCTCGTCGGCGTCGGCGTAGGCCGCCAGGCGGGCGTCGGTCTTGCGGGCGCGGCTGCCGCCGGCGAGGGCGGTGGTGCCGTCGTCCCCGGTGCGGGTGTAGATCCGTGACAAGACGACCGGGTTGTCGCGGTGGTCGCTGGCGGCGGCGCTCCGCGCGCCCTTTCCGCTCTGCTGCTCATCAGGCATGCCGTAAGCCTATCGTTGTCACAGGCAGTTAGGAAAAGGTAAAGGTGATTAGCTCTGTGAGCTGGGTATTTACTTCTCGGCTTGAATGAGGCATTGTTTCAAGTCACGGTGCGTAGCGAAGCCAGCAAGCTCCGGGGTCCGGCGGTTATCGGGGGCTCGCCGGACCCCGGGTTGTGTTTTTGCCCCCATGGCCCCGGGTCGCAAGCCCCGCTCTCCGGGGAGCGGGTCACGCCCCCGTCAACGGCCTGACCATCGATCGGCGAAGCGCTAAGGTGGCAGCAAATCTGATTGATCGGGGCCGGACGGCTGGCCGGCCTGCGTTGGGTGGATGGCGTGTACGACTACGTGATCGTGGGCGGCGGCAGCGCCGGATGCGTGCTGGCCGCGCGGCTGTCGGAGGACCCGGGCACCCGCGTGCTGCTCCTGGAGGCCGGGCCGCCGCCGGACGCCATCGAGATCGCCATCCCCGCCGGGATGAACCGGCTGTGGCAGACCAGGTACGACTGGAATTTCAGCACGGTCCCGCAGGAGCGGGCCGCCGGGCGGGTCATCTACTGGCCGCGCGGGCGCGTGCTCGGCGGGTCATCCGCGATCAACGCCATGATCTACATCCGCGGCAGCAAAGTGGACTATGACTCCTGGCGCGACGACTTTGGCTGCGCGGGCTGGGGATACCGGGACATGCTCCCCTATTTCCGGCGGTCGGAGACCAACCAGCGGGGCGCGAGCCGCTGGCACGGCGCGGAAGGGCCGCTGTCGGTCCGGGACCTGGGCTACAAGTCCGCGCACGGAAAGGCGTTCATCGAGGCGGCCAGGCGCCGCGGCGCCCAGGACAACGATGACTTCAACGGGCCGACCCAGGAGGGCGTCGGGTTCTACCAGGTCACCCAGCGTGAAGGCCGGCGTTGCTCGGCGTTCGACGCGTACCTGCCGCCCGACGTGCGCGCCTCGCGGGGCAACCTCACGATCAGGACCGGGGTTCACGTCACCAGCGTGCTGATCGAGGGGGGCCGGGCGGCCGGGGTCACCGTCCGGCACCACGGCGCCGACGAGACGATCCGCGCGGAGGCGGAGGTGATCCTCGCCGCCGGGGCGATCGGCAGCCCGCAGCTGCTGATGCTGTCCGGCATCGGGCCCGCCGACGAACTGCGCGACCACGGGATCTTCGTCATCGCCGACACCCCGGCGGTGGGCGCCAACCTGACCGATCACCCGGCGGTGCCGGTCACCTGGGCGACCCCGAAGCTGCGGGGGCTTTGGGAGGACTCCGGCAACATCGGGGTCGTGCGCTGGCAGCTGACGCACAAGGGGCCGCTGACCTCCAACATCTCGGAGTCGGGGGGCTTCGCCCGGTCCGACCCGCGGCTGCCCGCGCCCGACTTGCAATGGCACGTGCTCCCGGTCGGGTTCTCCCACCAGGGGCTGATAGACCCGGCCCGGCGGGCGATGTCGGCGCTCGTCACGCTGGTGGACGTCGCCAGCCGCGGCCGGATCAAGCTGGCGTCCAAGGACCCCCGGCACCGTCCGCTGATCGACCCTGGCTACCTGACCGACGTCAGCGACCTGTCGGCACTGACGACAGGCGTGCGGATGGTCCGCGATTACGCCTCGGCGGCGCCGCTTTCCGGCGTCACCGACGGGGAGATCGCCCCCGGCGACGGGGTGCGCACCGACCAGGAGGTTCGCGACTACATCCGGGCCAACGTCTCCACGCTGTACCACCCGGCGGGGACGTGCGCGATGGGCGGGGACTCGGCGCTGCACGCCGCCCGGCAGGCGTCGGTCGTGGATCCCCAGTTGCGGGTGCGGGGGGTCACCGGGCTGCGAGTGGTCGACGCGTCGGTGATGCCGTCCCTCACGCGCGGCAACACCAACGCGCCGACGATCGCCATCGCGGAACGGGCCGCTGACCTGATCATCGGGCGGGCGCCGCTGGCCCCGGACCCGGTCGACGCGGACACCTCGGAGCTGACGATCGCCCGCTTACCGGCGAATCGCGCGGTTAACGGACCCGACTCACAGCTGGCGGGGAGCGTTGGGGGAGAAATCTCTTTCAGAGGTCTTCCAGGTGCGAGCCGGGAGGGGCGGCTTCTAGCCAGGCGAGGAATCCGGTGAGCGCCTGATCGGTCATCGCCAGCTCGACCGGGTCCTCGGCCGGGCCGGCCTTGACCTCGATGATGATCCAGTCGGGGGACAGCACCGTGCATTCTGACGTCTCTGGCTTGCGGCGCGAGGTTACCTCGAGGGAGCGCCGCCGGAAGGCGTGCTCCGGGCGCAGCGCCACGCCGAGGGCGCCGTGCCAGAGCAGCTCATCGCTTTGGTAGGACGCGACGCCAAGCCGCCACGTGCCGCGTCCGGGCGGACGGCGCAGGCCGCACTCGACGGTACCGCCGCCACGCTCTAGCCAGTACCTGCGGGCGGCCAGCACGACGGCGACGGCCACGAACAGGATGAGGAGGCCGGCGAAGAGCCACGCTGCGTCGAACGCTAGCCCTTCGCCCACCTCAGTTCCCGTTCAAATTCGGTGCCCGCCCCAAGCCCCGGCCGACCTAGGCCTGCTCGCCCGCGGCCAGTAGCTGGGCCCGGGCGTAGCGGTACTCGGGAGATTCCTCGGCCCCGGATCCCGCGTCAGCGGCGGCCGCGTCGAGGTTAGACCGGGCGGCCTCCGCGTTCACCTCGGTGGACAGCTGGGCCACCGAGGCGAGGATCGACACCCGGTCGTTCGTGACCGACAGGAAGCCGTCGCGGACTGCGGCGCGGACCACGTCACCGGGGCTGTCATCGCCCGGCACCTCGCGGATGCGGACGATGCTGCCCGGGGCCAGGATGCCGAAGACCGGCGAGTGCCCGGTCTGGATGCCGATGTCGCCGTCCGTCGTCTTGGCGATCACCATCCCTGCCTCACCGGACCACAGGGACCGGTCCGGCATCTGCAGCTCGACGTGCAGCGTCACGACCGCTCCAGTTCCTTGGCCTTGCGCTCGACGTCCTCGATGCCGCCGACCATGTAGAAGGCCTGCTCGGGAACGTGGTCGTACTTGCCGTCGGCGATCGCCTTGAAGGAGGAAATGGTCTCCTCCAGCGGCACGAACTCACCCTTCTGGCCCGTGAACACCTCGGCGACGTACATCGGGTGGGACAGGAACCGCTCGATGCGGCGCGCCCGCTGGACCGTGATCTGGTCTTCCTGGGACAGCTCGTCGATACCGAGGATGGCGATGATGTCCTGGAGCTCCTTGTACCGCTGGAGGATCTGCTGGACGGTACGGGCCACGTCGTAGTGCGCCTGGCCGATGTACTTGGCGTCCAGGATCCGGGAGGTGGAGTCCAGCGGGTCCACCGCCGGGTAGATGCCCTTCTCGGTGATGGCCCGCGACAGCACCGTGGTGGCGTCGAGGTGCGCGAACACCGTGTGCGGGGCCGGGTCGGTGATGTCGTCGGCGGGCACGTAGATCGCCTGCATGGAGGTGATCGAGTGACCCCGGGTGGAGGTGATGCGCTCCTGCAGCTGGCCCATCTCGTCCGCCAGGGTGGGCTGGTAGCCCACGGCGGACGGCATGCGGCCGAGCAGCGTGGATACCTCGGACCCGGCCTGGGTGAAGCGGAAGATGTTGTCGATGAACAGCAGCACGTCCTGCTTCTGCACGTCGCGGAAGTACTCGGCCAT
>JAICUO010000930.1 GCA_025935815.1 Streptosporangiaceae bacterium | reverse complement strand
CCTCGTCGCGGCTACCCGCCTGGTGCACGGCCAGGTCGGCGGCCTGTACACCCAGCCAACCGGCCTGGTCTCGCTGCCCGGCACCGCGATCATCCTCGCGCCGGTCGCCGCGGTCATCAGCGGCCTGGGCCTGTCGCTGCACATCCCCGGGCCGGGCAACTTGCACCCGGCGGTGTGGCTGATCGCCGGGCCTTACCAGATAGCGCTGTGCTGCGTGCAGCTGTTCGCCGCCGACGCCCTGGCCGAGCGGCTCGGGGTCTCCTGGTGGAAGCGCGGCCTGCTCGCGGTCGCGGGGGCGTGCGCCCTGTGGAGCGTCTCCGCGCGCTGGGGGCACCCGGAGGACGCGGTGGCGGTCGGGCTGCTGCTGTACGCGGTGCTCGCGCTGGCCGATGACCGCCCGGTCCGGGCGGGCTGGCTGGCCGGGGCGGCGATCTGCGTCCAGCCGCTAGTCCTGCTCGCGGTGCCGACCGTGGTGGCGCTGCTGCCCGGGCGGCGCATCGCGTGGTTCCTGGTCCGCGCGGCGCTGCCCTCGGCGATCTTGCTGGGGATCTGCGGGCTGGCTAACTGGGGCGCGATGTACACGTCGGTCACCAGCCAGCCGAACTCCCCCGTCATCAACCACCCGACCGCGTGGACGTCGCTGGCCCCGCACATGGCGGGCGGCAACGTGGCGGCCGGGCCGTTCCGGCTGGCGACGATCGTGCTCGCCTGCCTGTGCGCGGTCGCGGTGCGCCGCCGCTGGGGATCGGCGGCCGGCGAGACCGCCGCGACCGGGGCTGGCAACGGGCAGTGGGAGCCAGCCGTTGTGGCTGAAGTGCTGTGGTTCGCCGCCCTCGCCCTGGCCCTGCGGTCGTTCTTCGAGCCGGTGATGGTCTCCTACTACCCGTGGCCAGCGCTGGCGGTCGCGCTGATCCCAGCCGCCTGCGGGGGCTGGGCGCGGCTGATCGTGGCCGGGGTCATCGCCGGCGGCGTGACCGCGCAGGGCCAGGGACCCTGGCACAACGTGCTGGCCTGGTGGGTGCCGCTGGTCGCGGGCTTGCTGCTGCTGCTGGCGGTCTCCTGGCCGGGCCGGTGGCGCCAGCGCCGGGACGTGGCCGCCGCCGTTGCCTGAGCAGGCACACTCGCCTTAGCAAGCACAGTTCACAGTTGCCTTCTAGCCGGGCCGGCCCGCGCCGACGTAGTTCTGCAGGTACCAGCTGGAGTCCAGCGGCAGCAGCCGGACCTGCTTGCCGGTTTCCGGCGCGTCGATCATCAGGCCGTTGCCGACGTACATCCCGACGTGCCCGAGGCCTTCGAAGAACACCAGGTCACCGGCGCGCAGCTGGGACTTGGGGATGTGCGGCAGGGCCGCGTACTGCGCGTAGGTGACTCGCGGGATGGAAACCCCGGCCGAGGCCCAGGCGGCCTGCACGAGGCCTGAGCAGTCGTAGCGCGGGCCGGTGCCGCCCCACAGGTACCAGGTGCCGAGCTTGGAGTAGGCGAACGCCACCGCCTTGCCGGCGGGCGTGTTAGTCGGCCCGTAGTAGGTAGCGCTGGTGACGTAGCTGCCGCCGCCGATCACCGCCGCGGCCACCGCGGCCTGCTGCTGCAGGCTCAGCGAGTCCAGCTGCGCCTGGCTGGCCGCCAGGAGCTTGCTCAGGCTGGCCTTCTTGGCCGCCAGCTGGGTCTGCAGCTGCTGGATGCCCACCTCGGTGTTCGCTACCCGCTGCCGGGCGGCCGCCACCTGCTGCGCAGCGCCGAGGAACTTGGCGACCTGCGCGCTGTGGGTGCTGCCGAGCTCCTCGAGCAGGGATGCCTGCCGCAGCACCGTCGTCGGGTCGCCGGTGGTGAACAGGCCCGCGATCGAGGACTGGTTGGCGTTCTCGAAGGAGGCGACGGCCACCTGCCGTAGCTGCGACTGCGCGGCGGTGAACAGCGCCTCGGCGGTGCCGTCCTGCTTCTGAACGCTGGCTAGCTGGGCCTTGGCCGCCACCACCTGCTGGCCGACCTGGACGTACTGCTGGCCGACCTGGTCGATCTGGGCCTGCAGAGCGTTGACCTGCTTTTGCACCTGCTCGATGGTTGGCTTCGGCGCGGCCCCGGCGGCCTGGCTGAAGACCACGACACCGCCCGCGACGACGACGGCGGCCACAGCAGCCGTGGCCCGGCGCGCGGTGACCCGGCGGCCGGCGACCCGGCCCGCTGTGTCACTGCGGGCTGGGTCACTGCGGGCGGCACCTCCCCTAACCCACGTCCCCCCCGGTCGCAGCTT
>JAICUO010000237.1 GCA_025935815.1 Streptosporangiaceae bacterium | reverse complement strand
GAACTTCTCCACCGCCCGGATCAGGCCCAGGTTGCCCTCCTGGATCAGGTCCAGGAACAGCATCCCGCGCCCGGTGTACCGCTTGGCGAGGGACACCACCAGCCGCAGGTTGGCCTCCAGCAGGTGGTTCTTGGCCCGGCGGCCGTCCTCGGCGATCCACTCCAGGTCGATCCGCTGGTCGTCGGTCAGCCCGCGGCCCTCGGCCAGCTTCTCCTCGGCGAACAGCCCGGCCTCGATGCGCTTGGCCAGCTCGACCTCCTGCTCGGCGTTGAGCAGGGGTACCTTGCCGATCTGCTTGAGGTAGTCCTTGACCGGGTCGGCGGTAGCGCCCGCGACCGCGACCTGGGCAGCCGGCAGGTCATCGTCGTCGTCGCCGAAGACGAAGATCTCGTCGTCGCCGCCCTCGGCCTTGCCCTCGACCTTCGGCGCGCTCTCGGGGACGCCTTCCTCGGTGTCGGGGGCATCGTCGGTGGCTTCCTCCGGCCCCGCGGGGACCTCCAGGTCGCCGCCGGCGAGCTCGTCGCTGAGATCCTCATCGCCGAGGTCGTCGAAGTTCTCCAGGTCCACGGCGTCGGCGTCCACCAGGTCGACCGCCTCGTCCGGGTCGCCAGCGTCGGCGTCACCCATGTCGTCGGCCTCGTCGAGGCCGGTGACTTCCAGGTCGCCGCCGGGCAGGCCTTCGCCGGGCGCGGCCGCGTGGCCGTCGGCGTTGCCCGCGCGCCCGCCGCCAGCACTTCTCAAGGCCGGCGGGGCCGGCTGCTCGGGTACGACTTCTTGCACCCGCTCGGGTCCCCGCGAGTCCCGGCCCGTGGATCCTGACGGCCGGGAGCGCTTGCGCGCCGCGGAGTTGGCAGCGCTCACCACCACGGTCACCTCTTCCTTCGCTGGGTTGCTTGGCTGAGCAGCATACGCATACCGATAATGTGGCCCTCCCGCGAGGGATTTGACGCCTGAACCGCGGAGGGAAACAGGCTTCTCCCAGGTGCCTTTGACAACAGTGTCAACCCGCCCGCCTCCTCCTCCCCACAACCATAGGTGCCAGGTAGGGGTGCCTTGTACGCAGCGACGCCATCACAGCCGTGCCTCCGGCGCTCCGTCCTGGCCGCTGGCCGGGGCACCAGCGCCGCCGAGGGCAACTTCGGAGCCAAGGCCGGGCCCGGTCCCGGCGCCAGTGATGGAGCCGGACGCCGAGACGTGGACGACCAGGACCGTGACGTCGTCGTCTTGCTCGTGGCCGGCGAGCATGTGGTCGAGCAGGTACTGCAGCAGTTCCCCGGGCCGGTCGAGCACGTCGGCCGGCGCGCTGGAGGCGACCGCGACCAGTTCATCGAGGCCCGCGTCGAGGCCGCGCACGCGGTTTTCCACGAGGCCGTCGGAGTAGAAGACGGCGGTGCTGCCCGGCGGCAGCCGGAACGAGTGCTGCTTGCGGGGGCTCGCCCAGCCCAGCGGGGTCCCGGCCTCCGCGGCGTCCAGCTCCGCCTTGCCGTCGGGGCCGATCAGCAGGGTCGGCAGGTGCCCGGCGTTGCCGGCCAGCCCCTCGCCGGTCAGCGGGTCGACCACCAGGTAGGTGACGGTGGTGACCTGCTCCTCTTGCTCGGTCGCGGTGAACAGGCGGTCCAGGCCGGTCAGCACGGCGATGGGGCGGGAGTCGGTCAGCGCCAGGGCGCGCAGCGCGTTGCGGACCCGGCCCATCCCGGCGGCGGCGGTCAGCCCCTTGCCCATGACGTCGCCGACGGTGACCGCCAGCTTCCCCTCCGGCAGCCGGAACACGTCGTACCAGTCGCCGCCGATCTCCATGTTGCGGGTGACCGGCAGGTAGCGGGCGTCCAGGGACAGGCCCTCGATGGTCGGCAGCTTGTCCGGCAGCAGGCTGCGCTGCAGCGTTTCCGCGGTGGCGTGCTCCCGCTCGTACATCTCGGCGCGCTCGACGGCCAGCGAGCACTGCCCGGCCAGGGCCTCCAGGAAGACGCGCTCCTCCTCGCTGATCCGCCGCTCGGAGCCGAAGGAGAACCGCAGCGCCCCCAGCGGCTGCCCGGCGGCCAGCAGCGGCAGGCCCACCCAGGACCGCTCGTCCCCGGTGTCGGGCACCGCCGACTCGCCCCCCAGGTCAAACTGCACCCGCAGGTCATCGACGTCGCTGATCAGCACCGGGCGGCGGGTGGCGATCGCCCGGGTCATCACGCTCGGGGTGTCCATGGTCAGCCGCTGCCCGGCCGCGTCCGGCCCCGCCGCCGCCAAGCCGTCGGCGTTGACCACGCGAAGCTGCAGCGACTCCGGCTCCAGCAGCGCGACCGCCGAGCGCAGCGCCCCGATCGCGGTCCGGCCCACCTCGGTGATGACCTCGACGACCTGCACGACGGTCAGCGCCTCGGCGAGCATCGAGGTCGCCTGCTGCAGTCGCGCGGTGCGCAGCGCCGCCGCCGACAACTGCTCGGTCAGCCGGCCGCGCATCTCCTCGGCCTCGCGCTGGCTGGTCACGTCGGTGCACGAGCCGACCCACTCGGCGATCTTGCCCTCGCGCTCGATCGGGACCGCGTGCACGTCATAGTGCCGGTAGCCGCCGCCGCGGGTCCGCATCCGGAACCGGTCCTCGAAGATCCGCCCGGTGCGCAGGCAATCGCGCCAGTCCCGGCCCACCCGGTCACGGTCTTCCGGGTGCACCGAGGCCACCCAGCCCGCGGCCAGGAACTCCTCCTCACCCTGCCCGGTGATCATCCGCCATTCCGGCGAGTCCTCGACCATCTCCCCGTCCGGCGAGGCGACCCACACCACCGAGGCGCCCCCCTGCACCAGCGCCCGGTACCGCTCCTCGCTGCGCCGCAGCGCCTCCTCACCAGGGGACGGCGAGACCAGCCCGGCCACGATCAGGCCGGCCCCGATCACGCATCCCGCCGTGTCCCGGACCGGGAACCAGTGGAAGACCCGCGACGGCGCGCTGGGGCTGGCCGGCAGGGAACCGACGGTGAACGTCTCAACCGCCGGCACCCCGTCCGCCAGAACCCGGCCCATGGCCGCTTCCGCCCGCGCCGCGTCCACCGGCGGCAGCGCCTCCGCCACCGTCCGCCCGGGGAACTCCTCCGGCGCGCGCCCGAACAGCTGCGCCAGCGCCGGGTTAACCCACGCGAACCGGTGATCACCACCGAGGAACGCCACCCCGGCCGGCGAGTCGCGCAGCACAGCGTCCGGAAGCCCCGAATCGGATGTGTCCAACCCGGCCTCCCACTGCTCAGGCACGGATGTGTCCGCGCTCATGTCGCACCCCTGCCGCTCCCCGCGCAGCCGCGCGGCGCGCAGCCGCGCCCGGCATTGCGCTGCGGACGGCGCGCAGGGCTCCGCGCGCCATGCCTCAAGCTTATGATGCAGGCGCTAGCCATTGGCGGCTCCTTCCCGCGTCCTGCCATGCCATCGGAACCCCCGGCGCACCCGCGGATGTCCGCGTGGCATCGGCAGTGCCGCCCGCAAGCAGTCATTCACATTAAGCGTGCCATAAACGAGGTACCTGCGCTGCCCGCTACGCGCAAGGCTGCCAAGTAATTACGTCGTGATGACGGCGCGGTGTTGGCCGCAACGGCATGACAACATAGGTAGATTCTCCTATAGCGGATGAGGTAGTAGCCCGCTGACCGCTTCGACACCGCGCAGTCACTGAAGTACGGCGGAGCGCTACCTAGCGGTCACATATCCAGATCTGAGAGGCTATCAGGGTGAGTCCGCAGAGCCGACGCAGCCAGCCCCCGAGCGGAAGCTCACCAGGTACCACGCCACCGAACGCGCTCTTTCGCGAGATGCTGCGCGCGGCGCGAGAGCTCCTCGCCGTCCGCAGCCCGCTGGACGCCGAGCTCATGGTCAGCGAGCTCCTCGGTACCTGGTGGGATCAGCGGCACGCTACCCCCGACGTGGAGCGGGTCATCGGCGAGGGCCTGGTTGAGTACGCGGCCGGCCAGCCCAGCCCGGTGGCGCTCGCGCTGCTATCTGGCATCGCCTGCCTCGGCACGCCCCGGCAGGCCGTAGCGGCCGAGCGGGCGGCCATCCCGATGATGGACAGCGGCGTCAAGGCCCCGGCGTGGGCCGATCACCTCGGCGCGGTGACCTCGGCCGAGTGCTACGTGAATCCTGATAAATGGGGTGACCAGGACGAGATCATCTGCGTGTTCAGCTACGCCGGGGAAGAGCCGCACGCGCTCGTCTTCGTCGTGGACCACAACGCCGAGGGGATGATCCGGGATGGCTGGGTGACCTCACAGGTCGACAAGCTGCTCGACCACTGTCACCTGAAGGCCGGGATCGAGACGGCGGGCGGAGCCCGCCCGGAGGACGTCTTCCGGCAGCTCGACCCCGCGCAGGCCCGCAAGACGCTGGAGCAGGCGCTGGCGACCACCAACGCGGCCGACGACCCGCCGGTCGCTGACTCCTTCGCCTCCCGGCACGCGCTGATCAGGTCCCGCATTCGCGGGCTGCCGCCCGCCACCGGGCGGGGGCTGCGCGCGAAGAAGCCATGGTCCCGGGACAAGCGGGCGCTGCTGGCGGCCGAGTTCCTCGGCTCCGATGAGGCTGAGGACCTGTCGGACCGGCAGGCGGCCAGCCGGTGCGCCGATCACATCATCGACTTCGGCTGCGACCAGGACTCCGGCCGGCCGCTGCGGGTGAGCCCGGCGAAGGCCCGCAAGTTCCTGCTGGAGTGGGTGCCCCGCCGGGTGATGCTGTCGTCCGCCGACCGTGAGGCCATCCCGCTCGTGCTCGCCTCGTGGGCCCGCTTCAGCGGCCGGAAGCACGGATGGCGCCAGGCGGACATCAGCGAGGTGGTCGAGGTCGTTTTCGACTCGATGAGCACGTTCGCGCGGCTGTACCGCGACCCGGGGGAGTTCGGCCTCGACGAGCGGCTGGTGGCCCGGCTGCTGCCCGACTCCGACCTGGAGGCACTGCCGCGCCGCGCCTTTATCTTCCCGGTCCTGGAGGGCCGCCACGGCGGCGTCGACCTGTCCAAGCTGGACCCGGCCAACCCCACCGACCGCCGGCTGCTGCTGGCCGCCGATCACGACACCCGGACTGGCAGCCCGAGCTCGGCCGGGGTGGGCAAGCACATCGACCGGCACCTGGCGATCGCTGACCGGCTGTGGCGCGGTGACCCGCCCGAGCTGTGGACCGCCGCCCAGCGCCTGCTGGACACCGGCGAGGACCGCCACCTGGTGCTGCACGCGCTGATGGACGTCCTGGACGCCGCCGCCGAGGACAAGGCGATCCTGAAGTCACTGCTGCGCGACCTGACCAGCGGCCTCGACGACCTCGATAATTTTCCTGGGGGGTTAGGGCTACTCGCCGTACCCGCCGCCGCCCGGGGTCTCGATCACGAAGACGTCCCCGGCGGCTAGCTCCACCGAATCGCAGCCGCTCATCTCGGTTACCGTTCCATCGGCGTGCTCTACCCAGTTCCGTCCGAGTGCCCCCGGCGCCCCCCCGGCTAGGCCGAACGCCGGTACCCGCCGGTGGCCGGACAGCGTGGTCACCGTCATCGGCTCCAGGAACCGCAGCCGGCGGGTGCCGCCGTCTCCGCCCCGCCAGCGCCCGGCGCCGCCCGAGCCGCGCCGGATCTCATACGACTCCAGCCGGACCGGGTAGCGCCACTCCAGCACCTCAGGATCGGTGAGCCGCGAGTTCGTCATCTTCGTCTGCACGACGTCGGTGCCATCGAACCCGGTGACGCCATCGGCGCTCCCGGAGCGGTCCAGTCCCGCGCCGGCCCCGGACCCGCTCGCCACGGTCTCGTAGTACTGGTAGCGCTGGTTGCCGAACGTCACGTTGTTCATCGTCCCGGCCCCCTCCGCCTGGACGCCCAGCGCGGCATACAGCGCGCCCGTCACGGCCTGGGAGGTCTCCACGTTGCCGGCGGCCACGGCGGCCGGGTACACCGGGGACAGCATCGTCCCCGGCGGGATGATCACCTTCAGCGGGCGCAGGCAGCCGGCGTTCAGCGGGATGTCGCTGTCGACCAGCGTGCGGAACACGTACAGCACCGCCGCCATGGCCACGCTGGACGGCGCGTTGAAGTTGCCGGGCAACTGCGGCGACGTGCCGGTGAAGTCAATGGTCGCCACCCGGGCGGCGCGGTCGACCCGCACGGTCACCGCGATCCGCGCCCCGCTGTCCAGCTCGTAGGTGAACGAGCCGTCTGACAGCGCGCCGATCACGGACGCGACCGCCTCGGCGGCGTTGTCCTGCACGTGGCCCATGTACGCCTGAACCACGTCGAGGCCGAACTCCGCCACCATGCGGCGAAGCTCGGCGATGCCGCGCTCGTTGGCGGCCACCTGCGCCCGCAGGTCAGCGAGGTTGGTGGCCGGGTCTCGCGAGGGGTGCCGCGCCCCCGCCAGCAGCGACATCGTCGCTTGCTCGGCCAGCCGTCCGTCGCGCACGAGCAGCCAGTTGTCGATCAGCACGCCTTCTTCTTCCACGCGCGTGCTGCCAGCGGGCATCGACCCCGGCGAGATGCCGCCGATCTCCGCGTGATGCCCGCGCGATGCGACGTAGAACAGCGGCTCGTCTCCGGGCACTGTGCGGCCGGGCGCCATGTCGTCGGGCACCATGTCGTCGGGCAATACCTGGACGGCGAAGACCGGGGTGACGACCGTGACGTCCGGGAGGTGCGTGCCGCCGTGGTAGGGGTCGTTCAGGACGTAGACGTCGCCCGGCCGCATCCGCCCCCGGTTGCGCTCCATCACCACCTTGATGGACTCCCCCATGGACCCCAGGTGCACCGGGATGTGCGGCGCGTTCGCGATCAGCCCGCCGTCGGCGTCGAAGATCGCGCAGGAGAAGTCCAGCCGCTCCTTGATGTTCACCGAATGCGCGGTCGACTGCAGCCGGACGCCCATCTGCTCGGCGATCGACATGAACAGGTTCCCGAAGATCTCCAGCATGACCGGATCCACCGCGGTCCCGATCTCGGTCGCAGCCCTCCGGCTCCCCTCATACCGCGGCGCGACCCGGGTGAGCAGCAGGTCGCGCTGGCTGGTGACGGCGGCCCGCCAGCCCGGCTCGACCACGGTGGTCGCCAGGTCCTCGGCGATGACCGCCGGCCCGTCCACCGCCTCCCCCGGCCGCAGCGCCTCCCGCCGGAACAACCCGACCCGCGCCCACGTCCCGCCGGTGAACATCCGCACGTGATCGGCGGGTTCCGCTTCTCCGGGGACCGAACGCGCCGGGCCGGCTGCCCCGATCACCGCTTCCTCGCCGGCGGGGGACGCCGGGACGAGATGGTGAGCGCCGTCGGTGGCTGCCTCGACGCTGATCGCCTCGACGACGATCTGCTTGTCGCGCATGAGGAAGGAGAACTGGCGCCGGTAGGCGGACTCGAAGGCGGCGGTCATCTCGGCCGCCGAGCCGAACGGCACTGGCAGCGCGGTGTCGGTCCCGTCATAACGCAGGAGCGCCCGGCGGGTGAGATGGACCGGGCCCGGCGCCTGCCCCGGGGCCGCGGGCGCGCAGGCGGTGGCGTGGGTTAGCTCGGCGGTCGCGGATTCCGCTAGCGGGGCGAAGTCACCGGGCAGGCTGGCGGCCAGCTCGCCGGTGAGCGCGGCCTCGATGGTGGACTCGCGCATCGCCACGACGTCGGCCAGGCCGATGCCGTACGCGGACAGGACGCCGGCCAGCGGATGGATGAGCACGCTGGTCATGCCGAGCGCGTCGGCGACGGCGCAGGCGTGCTGGCCGCCGGCGCCGCCGAAGGTGGACAGCGCGTACTTGGTGATGTCGTAGCCGCGCTGCACCGAGATCTTCTTGATCGCGTTGGCCATGTTGGCCACGGCGATCTCCAGGAACCCGGCGGCGACCGCCTCGGGGTTCCGCTTGTCCCCGGTCGCGGCGCTGATGTCGGCGGCGAGCTGCTCGAACTGGGCCCGCGCCGCGCCCGCGTCCAGCCTCCTCGTGCCGGACGGGCCGAATACGGCCGGGAAGTACGCGGGCTGGATCCGCCCGAGCAGGACGTTGGCGTCGGTGACGGTGGCCGGGCCGCCGTGCCCGTAGCAGGCCGGCCCCGGCCGGGCGCCCGCCGAGTCGGGGCCCACCTGGTACCGGCCGCGCTCGAAGGCCGCGATGGACCCGCCGCCGGCCGCGACCGTGTGGATCGACAGCATCGGGGCGCGCATCCGCACCCCGGCGACCTGGGTCTCGTACTGCCGTTCAAGCTCGCCCGCGAAGTGGGACACGTCGGTGGACGTGCCGCCCATGTCGAAGCCGATGACCCTGCGGAACCCGGCCGCCTGGGCGGTCCTGGCCATGCCGACGATGCCGCCGGCCGGGCCGGACAAGATCGCGTCCTTGCCGCGGAAGCTCGCGGCGTCGGTGAGCCCGCCGTTGGACTGCATGAACAGCAGCCGGACGCCGCGAAGCTCGGCGGCGACCTCATCCACGTAGCGTCGCAGGATCGGCGACAGGTAGGCGTCCACGACGGTGGTATCGCCCCGCGCGACCAGGCGCATCAGCGGGCTCACCGCGTGCGACGGGCTCACCTGCGGGAACCCGATCTCGCGGGCGATGGCCGCGATCCGCTGCTCGTGCGCCGGGTACCGGTATCCGTGCAAGCAGACGACGGCGGCCGCGCGGATGCCCTCATCGAAGGCGGCTTGGAGCGCCGCGGTCACCAGGGGCGCGTTGAGCGGGAGAATTACCTCGCCGTTCGCGCTGATTCGCTCGTCAGCCTCGATGACGCGGTCATAGAGGAGCTCGGGGAGCACGATGTGGCGGTCGAAAATGCGCGGCCGGGCCTGGTAGCCGATGCGAAGGGCGTCGCGGAAGCCCTTGGTGATGACGAGGACGGTGGGCTCGCCCTTGCGCTCGAGGAGGGCGTTGGTGGCGACCGTGGTGCCCATCCGCACGGCGCGGATCTGGCTGACGGGCAGTGGCTCGCCCGGGCCGGCTCCGAGCAGGTGGCGAATGCCCGCGACCGCCGCGTCGCGGTAGGCGTCCGGGTTGCTGGACAGCAGCTTGTGCGCCACCAGGGTGCCGTCAGGCGCGCGCGCCACGACGTCGGTAAACGTCCCGCCCCGGTCCACCCAGAAGTCCCAGCCAGCCACCCGGCTAGCCTAACGCGGCGCTCGGGACTGCCTTTGGTTAAGCACTCCCCTGGAGGGATAGTTCCTCGTAGGCGGCGGCGACGTCGGCGGCGGTGAGGGTGGTGAGGTCCTCGGCGGTGGCGCTCTCCCCCAGCCGGACGACGCGGACGTCGCGGAAGGCGCAGGCGCGCTCGAACAGCGACCGGGCAAAGCGCCCGTTGCCCAGCTCGTCGATCCGGCCGGAGGCGACCGCGCGGGCGAAGATCTGGTGCAGCACTCGCTCGGCATCCGGCTCGAACATGTCGCCTGCCTGCTCGGCCAGCAGGATGGCGATCTCTGACATGTCGCGGGCGGAGTAGCTCGGGAACGTCACCCGGGTACTGAACCGCGAGCCGAGGCCCGGGTTGCTGCGCAGGAAGCGGTCCATGTCGCCGGGGTAGCCGGCCAGCACGATGACCAGCCGATCGCGGTCGTCTTCGGCCCGCTTGAGCAGCGTCTGCACCGCTTCGGCGCCGAACGCGTCGCCGCCGGAGTAGCCGGCGTTCATCAGCGAGTACGCCTCGTCGATGAACAGCACGCCGCCGAGGGCGGAGTCGACGAGCTTGTTCGTCTTGATCGCGGTCGCGCCCAGGTGCTCGCCGACCAGGTCGGCGCGGTGCGCCTCGATCACCTCGGGTCGCACGAGCAGGCCGAGGGCGGCGAAGATCCGCCCCAGGATGCGGGCGACCGTCGTCTTGCCGGTGCCGGGCGGGCCAGTGAACACGAAGTGCCTGGCCGGCGGCTGGCTGGCCAGCCCCTGGCGGTCACGCAGCTTCGCCACCCGCAGCTGCGCGGCGATCGCCTGGACCTGCTGCTTGACCGGCTCGAGGCCGACCAGCTCGGCCAGCTCGGCGAGCGCGCTTTCCAGCGTCGGGGTGTCCTCATACCCGCGTAGCCGGGAGGTCAGCTCCGAGAACGCGCGGTCCAGGTCGCCGGGGTCGATCGTGATCAGGTCCTCGGGGGCTGGCTCGTAGCCGGTGCCCATCACCCGGACGTCGCGCGCCTGCCCGGCCTTTTCCAGCAGGGTGCGCACGAACCGCCCGTTGCCGAGCTCGTCGGTGATCCGGCGGCGGCCGACCTCCTCCAGGACGCGCCACAGGGCCGGCCGGGCGGGCGGCGCGAGGATCTCGCCCTTGGCGGCGAGCTGGGAGTCGGCCAGCGCGAGCAGCTCGGTGGGCGAGTACGTGGGGAACCGGATCCTGGTCGCGAAGCGGGAGGCCAGGCCGGGGTTAGAGCCCAGGAACGCCTCGGTCTGCGGCTCGTACCCGGCCAAGATGATGATCAGGTTCTCGCGGTCGTCCTCAGCCCGCTTGAGCAGCGTCTGGACGGCCTCGATGCCGAACCGGTCGGCCTGCCCGTCGCCCTCGTTGACCAGGCTGTAAGCCTCGTCGATGAACAGCACGCGGCCCAGCGAGGAGTCGATCAGCTCGTTGGTCTTGATCGCCGTCGCGCCCAGGTACTCCCCGACCAGGTCACTGCGCTGCGCCTCCACCACGTCGGGCAGGTCGAGCAGGCCGAAAGCGTAGAAGATCTTCCCGATCACCCGCGCGACCGTGGTCTTGCCGGTGCCGGGCGGGCCGAGGAACACGAAGTGCCGCATCGGCTTGTCGGTGCTCACCCCGGCGACGGCGCGGCGGCGGGCCGCCTCGATCGACGCGGCGATCGAGCGGACCTGCTCCTTGACGCCCGCCAGCCCGATCATCGCGTCGAGCTCGGCCATGGCGTCCTCGACGGAGATCTGCGGGCGCTGGCGGGCCGCGGCGTGTTGCTGGCGCGCGGCCCGGTCGGCGTACACCTGGGCGACCCCCTGGGCGCGCATCCCGTACCCGGGCGTGTGGGCGCCCGCCAGCGCCAGCGGAGGCTGACCCGCGCGGGATCCGGCCTCCGCCGGGCCGCCGTCCCGCGAGGCGGGCCCGTTGCCGTCG